>NZ_JBIICB010000357.1:0-3706 GCF_044239095.1 Aestuariivirga sp.
CGATGGGCGGCAGGGTCTCGCCATATTCCCGCGCCGAAGCGCCGGGCTTGTTCAAGGCGAGCGCGGGCTGAGCGAGCGCGACCAGGCAGAGCAGACCTGCCACGAGCACCTTTCCGACAATCCCCATTTGACGCCCCACCCGTTATGCTTAACAACTGGTGAAGAGGATGCAGTGACGCCGGGCTGGTGGCAATCCTAAACAAAAGGTTAAGTTAACGGCCGGCAGGCCCTGGTTGCAGACGTCTCAGTTTTGCGCCAGGTCGGTCCGGCGGAATTTCAGGACCTCGCCGTTGCCGTTCATCGCCACGTACCAGCCACCCTGGCGCTGGATCTCGCCGCAATGGGCCTTGCCCTTGGTCCATTTGGTCCACACGACGCAGAGCGCGGTGCCCTGCATGTACCAGCGGCCCTTGTCCTGCTGGCCGTAGGCGCGGCCCGAGAGCGTGCCGCCCCGGGTGCCGGCAAAGGACACGCGGTAGCCCTTCACCTGGGCCTCGAACTGGCCGGGAAAGAGCTTGGTGACCTCGCCCTTGCCGAGCGAGCCGGCGTCGGCGCCGGAGGAAAGCGTGAGGGCGGCGGCCCCGATCAGGACGGCTGCGGAAATGCTGTGAAGAGCCATGGATGAAAAACCCCCGGTCTGGGCTGGCGGAAGGCGCTGAGCCCCACCTGCTGTTGCTTGGTCAGGCGCCCGTTTGGCAGCGCCCTTTGTTCAAAATATGGGGAGTTGATGGCGATCTTCCCCCTTGATCCCGATCAAACCTGATCGCGTTTCCACCACTTTCAGTTGAATTTCTCCTGTCAGATCCCCTGCCGGACGTGATTCCCACCCGGCGGGTGTTGCTGTAGTGAGAAGGCATGACGCAGCTTGGCGCATTCCGAGAGCAGGGTTTCCTGAGATTTCCGGCCGAGGAGGCCGTGGTCCGGTGGGTGGCATCGGCGCGCCCGGCGGCGGAGGCGGCAGCGCGTGACCCCGCCCAGGCGCACTGGCTGCGCTGCGGGGGCACCTGGTTCGTCGGTGTGGACGCCCTGCCCAATGACCCGGAGGGCCGTGTCGGCAATGGCCCGGCACTTGGCGGGGCTGCCGCAGACTTTGTGAAGGGCGGTCTCGGCCTCGCCCTGCCGCTGCACCGGGGGCAGGTTTCGGTCTGCTATCCCGGCTACCCGAGGCCATCGCCGGAGGAGAGCCCGGCCGCCTTCGATTTCCGGCTCAGGCGCGATGCGGCCCATGTCGACGGACTTCTGCCGGAAGGACCCGAGAAGCGGCGCCATCTGAGGGAACCGCATGCCTATGTGCTGGGGCTGGCGTTGACGGAGCAATCGCCCCATGCGGCCCCACTCTGTGTCTGGGAAGGCTCGCACCTGCTCATGCGCCAGGCGTTCGCACGCGCCTTTGCGGGCCATGCGCCAGACGACTGGCCCATGATCGACATCACCGCCGCCTACCAGGAGGCGCGGCGCACAGCCTTCGCCGCCTGCCGGCGGATCGAGCTGCCCTCCTCGCCGGGGGAAGCGCTGCTGCTGCACCGGCACATGCTGCATGGCGTAGCGCCCTGGGCCGCGGATGCGGAGGGGCCCGCTGCCGGGCGGATGATGGCCTATTTCAGGCCGGAGTTCCCAAACATTGCGGACTGGCTGTCAGCGCCATAAGCGCCGGAGCTTCAGGAACCCATCATAGGCGAGGTCCAGCACGGCGACCACGGGGCGCACCGAGAGCAGCCGCCCTGCCAGGCCAAAGCCCGGCGTTTGCCGCCACAATGCCAGGAAGGCGGCGGCACCCGACACGAGCGCCCCGTCGGCCAGCCGCACATGAAAGCGCCTGAGGGCATCTTCCTGCTTCAGGTCGGGCGCCGGGCAGGCTTCCGCTGCGACATCGCAATAGCTGACATCATCCCCGGTGCGGTTGCGGTAGAAGCCGATCTCACGGCGGCAGACAGGGCAGGCCCCGTCATAGTAAACCGTGAGCGGCGATTGAGTCTTGGCAGTCATGGCAGGAATTACGATAAGCCACGCAATTCGGATTGGATGGAGGGTGTCGCATGACAGGGCGGCTCGACGGCAAGGTGGCGCTGGTGATCGGGGCCGCACGCGGCATCGGCGAGGGCATCGCCCGGCGCTTCCATGAGGAAGGCGCGCGGGTGGTGATCGCCGACACCGAGGTGGCAGCAGGCCAGGAAACCGCGGCCCGCCTCGAGGGCCTGTTCGTCGAAACCGACATCTCCCGCATGGCACATGCTGAGCGCGCGGTGGAAACGGCGCTGGAAGGCTTCGGCGGCCTTCACATCCTCGTCCAGAATGCCGGCATCTATCCCTGGACGTTGATCGAGAACATCTCGCCTGAAGAGTGGGACAAGGTGCTGGCGGTGAACCTGAAGGGCACGTTCCTCGCCGCCCGCGCAGCACTCCCCCACATGAAGGCGCAGCGCTCCGGCCGGATGGTCTTCACTTCTTCGATCACCGGCCCCCGGGTGACGAGCCCGGGCCATGGCCACTATTCGGCCAGCAAGGCGGGCATCAACGGCTTCATCAAGGCGGCGGCACTGGAGTTTTCGGGCTATGGCATCACGGTGAACGGTATTGAGCCCGGCAACATCCTCACCGACGGCATGAAGATGCACCGCTCGGAGGCCTTCATCAGGTCGATGGAGGAAGCCATACCGCTCGGCCGCCTGGGAACACCCCGCGACATCGCCAACTGCGCGCTGTTCCTGGCCTCGGAGGAGGCCTCCTATATCACAGGCACGACCATCGTCGTGGACGGCGGCCAGACCCTTCCCGAGGGAGCGGACTTCCGGATCACCCCGGGCTGATGCGGCGGATGCCCCGCCCGGGCGGGGTTTGACTTGAGGCTCGAAGTCGCTAAATACGCCCCAAAATCCATGTGTTCCGAAAGACCAAGACCGATGGCCAAGCCGCGCACGCTCTATGACAAGATCTGGGACGACCATTTGGCCCATGAGGCCGAGGATGGCACCTGCCTGCTCTATATCGACCGCCACCTCGTCCACGAAGTGACGAGCCCGCAGGCCTTCGAGGGCCTGCGCATGACCGGCCGCAAGGTGCGCCATCCGGAGAAGACGCTGGCCGTGGTCGACCACAACGTGCCGACGACCGACCGTTCCAAGGGCATCGCCGAGGACGAAAGCCGCATCCAGGTGGAGACGCTGGCCAAGAACGCCGCCGAATTCGGCGTGAAGTATTTCAACGAGCTCGACAAGCGCCAGGGCATCGTCCACGTGGTGGGGCCTGAGCAGGGCTTCACGCTGCCCGGCACCACCATCGTCTGCGGCGACAGCCATACCTCCACCCACGGCGCTTTCGGGGCACTGGCCCATGGCATCGGCACGTCCGAGGTGGAGCATGTGCTCGCCACCCAGACGCTGATCCAGAAGAAGGCCAAGAACATGCTTGTCCAGGTCAATGGCAAGCTGCCGAAGCATTCGACCGCCAAGGACATCATCCTCGCCGTCATTGGCGAGATCGGCACGGCGGGCGGCACCGGCTCCGTCATCGAGTTTGCTGGCGAGGCAATCCGCGATCTGTCCATGGAAGGCCGCATGACGGTCTGCAACATGACCATCGAGGGCGGCGCCCGCGCCGGCATGATCGCGCCCGACGAGAAGGCCTATGCCTATCTGAAGGGCCGCCCCATGGCGCCCAAGGGCGAGGCATGGGACCAGGCGCTCCGCTACTGGGAGACGCTCCACAC
>NZ_JBIICB010000359.1:0-3700 GCF_044239095.1 Aestuariivirga sp.
TATCGGCCACGTGGATCTTGGCCATGGAGATTTCCTTCTGCGCCTTCTCACCCCTGTCGAGCTTCCAGGCGGCATGCATGGTGAGCAGCCGGCCCTTCTCGATCTCGGCGGCCACCTCACCCAGCATAATCTGCACGCTTTCACGCTCCGCCAGGGTCGATCCGAAGGCCTTGCGCTCCTTCACATAGGCGTGGGCAATCTCGAGGCACCGCTTGGCAAGGCCCGTCCAGCGCATGCAGTGGGTAAGGCGGGCCGGACCAAGCCTGATCTGGGTGAGGCGCAAACCATCGCCCTCTTCCATCAGCCGGTTCTCCTCGGGAATCTCCAGACCGTCGAATTCGAGTTCGCAGGTGCCGCCCAGTTCGTCCGGCCCCATGGTGGGCACGCGGCGGACAATGCGCCAACCCGGCTGATCACTGTGGAAGAGGAAAGCCGAGAGCCCGTTGCGCGCATCATCCGAGGTGCGCGCCACGAGGATGAAATGGGTAGCGCCATCAGCCCCGGAGATGAACCATTTCCGTCCGTGTACGATATATTTGTCCCCACGCTTCTCGGCTCTCGTCAGCATCATGCCGCCGGGGTCGGAGCCCGAGCCCGGGTGCGGTTCCGTCATCACGAAGGACGAGCGGATCTGGCCGTCGATGATGGGCTGCAGCCACGTGTCCTTCTGGGCATCGGTCTTCAGCACCTTGTTGAGGACATTCATGTTGCCGTCGTCCGGGGCGGCACAGTTGAAGGCAAGCGGCCCGAAGATCGAGCGGTTGGCCTCCTCGTAGAAGGCAGCCCAGCCGACCATGGGCAGACCCAGCCCCCCGCGCGCCGTGGGCATCTGCGGCGCCCACAGGCCTTCGGCCTTGGCCTTGTCACGCAGCGGCCTCAGCACATCGAGGCGGATGTTCTCATGTGCATCATAATTCGCCCGGTCTGCTTCAAGCGGCAGCACATGCGCATCGATAAAGGCGCGCGCCTTGCAGCGGAGTGTTTCGATCTCAGGCGGAAGGGAGAAGTCCATCTGTCTTTACTTTCTAAGCAAGGGCATGGCCGCCGTCGACGCGCAGCGAGGCGCCCGTCATGAAGCCCGAGGCCCTTGAAGACGCCAAAAGCAGGATCACGCCGTCGAGATCGGAGGGATCGCCCGCGCGGCGCTGCGGAATGTGACGGACCATATCCTGGCCCGCGGGGCTGGCGAGATAAGCATCCGTCATCTCGCTCGCGATGAAGCCGGGGCAGATGGCGTTGACGCGGATGCCATGGCGCGCCCACTCCAGCGCCTGGGCCTTGGTCATGTGCAGGACGGCCGCCTTGCTGACGGCATAGGCGGCGGAAGAAACACCCACCTTCTCGGCCACGAGTGATGCGATATTGATGATGGCACCGGGGCTCTGCCGGGCAATGAGGCGCCCCGCGAAAGCCCGCGACAGGTGCCAGACCGCGTCGACATTGGTCCTCTGCACCGCTGCCCACTCTTCCTCCGCCGTGTCCAGGATGCGCTTTCCGGAGGCCACCCCGGCATTGTTGATGAGCTGCGTCAGCGGCCCAAAATGCCGCTCGGCCTCATCCAGCGCGGCGGCGAACCCATCCGGTGCCGTCACGTCGAGGGCGAGAGGCGCAATGCCCTCCTGCTCGCCCGCCAGTTCGGCCAGGCGGTCCACGCGGCGGGCCCCGGCCACCACCTTCGCGCCATGCGCCGCGAGCACCCGGGCAAAGCGCCGGCCGAGGCCGGAGGATGCACCCGTCACCAGAACCACCTCGCCCGAGAGGTCGAAAAGCTGTTGTGCGTGCGTGATGTGAGCCATCGGTTGGACTTCCCCTGCCGGTCGGTCTATCTAGACGCCAAACCAGATCATCCACAAGGTTCGGAAATGTCCTACCTGCCCCTCGTCGGACTGCCGGCGGATAGCTATGAGAGCCACGGCTTCCTGTTCCACTCGATCGGCGACAAATATCTGCGCGCTGTAGCCGAGGTGGCGCTGTGTTCCCCGGTCATGATCCCCGCCATGGTGGATGCGCTGGAACTCGACGCACTGCTCGACCATTTTGACGGCATCGTCATCACCGGGGCGGTCTCCAACGTCCATCCGCCACATTATGGCGAGCAGCCCTCGCCCTCGCATGAGCCCTACGACCATCACCGGGACGCCATCACGCTGAGGCTGATCGAGAAGGTTCTCAAGCGCGGCATGCCCCTGTTCTGCATCTGCCGCGGCTTCCAGGAACTGAACGTGGTGATGGGCGGAACGCTGGAGACCGAGTTGCAGGACATCGAGGGACGGCTGGACCATCGCGCGCCCAAGCATGACGATGTCGATGTCCGCTATGCGCCCGCCCATACCATCAACATCCGCCCGGGCGGGGTGCTGGAGCAGATCCTCGGCAAGCGTGAGACGATGGTGAACTCGATCCACCGCCAGGGCATCAAGCGCATGGCCAAGGGGCTTGCGGTCGAGGCCACGGCCCCCGATGGCATCATCGAGGCCGTGTCGGTGCGGGATGCCAAGACCTTCGCCATCGGCACGCAGTGGCACCCGGAGTTCAAGGCGCTGAGCAATCCGGATTCGGTGAAGCTGTTCACGGCATTCGGCAACGCAGTGCGCGCCTATGCCAAGGCGCGCGGAAAGCCGATGCGGGCGATTGCCTGAGGCTTGGCCTCGGCAGAGGGAGGCCCTCATCCGCCCTGCCGGGCACCTTCTCCCATTGCTACGTAACGGGAGAAGGGACAGCTGTGAGATGATTATTCCCTTCTCCCGTCCCGAAGGGATGGGAGAAGGTGGCCGGCAAGCCGGATGAGGGCCTCTTCACAGCATTGACGGCAGCACACGGTCCGGCGGGTTATGCCCATCCACCCAGGTCTTGATGTTGATGATGACCTTCTCGCCCATGTCGATACGGCCTTCGATGGTGGCTGAGCCCATGTGCGGCAGAAGCACGGCCTTCTTCGCCTTGAGAAGGCGGGGGTTCACCGCGGGCTCGTGCTCGAACACGTCAAGGCCCGCACCACCCAGTTCGCCCGCTTCCAGCATGCGGGCCAACGCGTTCTCGTCGATCACCTCGCCGCGCGCGGTGTTGACGATGATCGCCTCCTTCTTCATCAGCTTGAGGCGTCTGGCCGAGAGCAGGTGATAGGTGGCGGGCGTGTGCGGGCAGTTGACGGACACGATGTCCATGCGCGCCAGCATCTGGTCGAGGCTTTCCCAATAGGTTGCCTCGAGTTCCTCCTCCACCTTCGGGTGGACGGGCTTGCGGTTGTGATAGTGGATCTGAAGGCCGAAGGCCTTGGCGCGCCTCGCGATCGCGGTGCCGATCCGGCCCATGCCGATAATGCCCAGGCGCTTGCCGCCGATCCTGTGGCCCAGCATCCAGGTGGGAGACCAGCCGGCCCAGCTGTTGTCCGCCCCGATGACCTTCGCACCCTCGATGATGCGGCGGGAGACGGCCATGATGAGCGCCATGGTGAAGTCTGCCGTGTCTTCCGTGAGCACGCCCGGCGTGTTGGTGACCGTGATGCCGCGCGACAGGGCCGTCTCGACGTCGATGTTGTCGACACCATTGCCGAAATTGGCGATGAGCTTCAGTTGCTCTCCCGCCTGCATCAGCACCGCCTTGTCGATCCGGTCGGTCACGGTGGGCACAAGCACTTCGGCCGTCTTCACCGCCTCCACCAGCCCGGCCTTGCCCATCGGTTCATCCGTGGCATTGAGCC
>NZ_JBIICB010000358.1:0-3700 GCF_044239095.1 Aestuariivirga sp.
CGCAGACGCTGACAGTCGGCGGCGGAAACGGTGAAACTGATACCATTGCGCATCCTTTCAGATTCGCACGTCAACAAGCCGTTGGGAACCTTCAATCGGACTCTTTTGTCCCGGCCAATCCACTAGGTCGAACGGCGGCGCAATGATTTCGGCTCTGTTGAGTATCCAATTCCAAGCTTTTTTTGTGAGAGTGGCGCCAACAAAATTTAGATAGATCGTCTTCTGCGAACCAAGCTTTGAGTGCAGAAGGAAGCTCTGGTCCAGCGGAGCCAGCTCTCCATCCAGAACGCCCTGTTGTGTGGCTGGTGGCGTGCTGGCAGCCAGCTGCCCATCGATTTCTTCGACGAAAAAGATGCGCCCCTTGCCGTCGACGCGCATGCGCCGGTCAGAGAGCAGTTCGTTACGCAGTTGCTGCGCTGTCTTTCCATACCAATCAGCGACTGCAGGGAGCCGGGTCCCGAGCCTGTCGATTGCAGCTCGCCCGGTCGACTCTTTCATTGTCAGTTCAATTGCCGGAAAGGCTTGAACCAATCTTTCGCGAAGTCGCGGTGTCTGCGCATGAACAGAGAGGTCATGAAATCCCACAAATGCAGCGGTTGAAATCAAGGCTATAAATAAGAGTTTTTTGATAGCACTCATAGGCATGATCGACATTTCTTGATCCCTGACGCTTCGACAACAGCAAAAAATCGTCGGTCTCATAGTGATCGATTACTGGGGTGTAAAGATAGTTGAAGAAGGCAGAAACACATTTCGAACTGATCGCGCCCCCGTCAAGTCATTGTCCTCCTCCGCCGCCGCTTCACGGGTAAGAATATCGCGGCACAAACCGGGGTGTCGCCAGCAACCGTCATCCGTTCCTCCGGGGCGCAGCGCCGGCGTTACCGGCGTATCCCGCCACCTGATCTGCGGCTGCTTCTGCGAACGCCGCACGGAGTTCCTTGAGCGCGACTTCTGGAGCATCTTTCTCTCTTTTGAAACTGGCCAACACGAACCATGCCCACGGAGTCCCCGCCCATCGACAAGTTCGCCTCCGCGGTGTCGCCCGGCCGAAGCTCGAGGCCGTCCTCGGGGCGCACAGCGTCACGAAAACCAGCGGCTATGGCAGGTAGCGCCGCACGGCTAGCAGGGCGTCAATCTGTGCCGCACGTGAGCCCCTGATTGTCGTAGATGATCTGACGGTCTGCGTCATCGGTCACACCATCGGTGTTGACGTCATACCAGCTTGAGCCGGATGTCAGCTTCACCATCCGCCTGAAGTTGGCCAAGTCCTCACGGTTGACGACGCCGTCGTCGTTGCCGTCACCCATGGAGAGGCAGTCCGGCTCCGACGCGAGCATGTTGTCCATGTAGGTCGAGAGCGTCTCGAATTTGATGCGGTCCGCATAGGAAGTGTAGGGGGTCTCGATCAGCCGTCCGGGCGTGTCGATGCGGGGAACGGGTGTTTCCTGGTTGACGACGTACAGTTCATCGAACTGCGTCGGCTTGCATCCGTCGGGGCTGGACGGGTCATAATCGTTCAGCAGATTGCGAACCAGCTTGTAGCCTTCCGTGTCGCGGACGGCGATGCCCGTGGTCGGGACAACCGTGCCCGGCGTGCCGCCATTATCCGCGATCCATTTCTGAACCTTGCAGCAAGACTCGATGCCCGCAGAGGGGATGGGTGTCGTGTTGAGTTCATCGGGAGTGGGGTAGCTGGCATCTGCCCCGACCCCAAACCACGTGCCGCCATTGTCTTCGCAGACGCCCTTCGTCACGGGGATCTGCGAGCAGGACGGCGGATTGGTGCCGGGGAACTGGCAAGGCCCGTTCGCACCCCCCTCAGCCTGCAGGTTGGGGCCGACCAGCGTGAAGCTGTACTTCCTGATGCTGCGGGCGTTGGGATTACGGAAGTAGGGGAGCATCGTGACCGAGTCGATCTTCCGCGGGTTGAACCTGCGCACATCGATGCCGCCGATGTTGCCGATGAGTTCATAGAGATCGGCGACATTCACCATGGCGGACACTTCCCGCCCCGGCCTTGTCTTCACGATGGGGCCGGCCACCACCATGGGCGTCAGCACGCCGGTCTGGTAGGGCGTGCCCTTGGCCCGGAAGGGATCGAAGGGCGCGCGAACCTGCGAGCCCAGCGAACCATTGTCATTCACGTAGATGATCACGGTGTTGGCGGCTTCTAGCGTGGGCACCACTTTTCCGCCGGATTTCCGGGCGAGCCCGGTGCTGAGAAGTAGGCGGGCGAACTCATGGTCCGCGGCCTGGATCATCTGGTTGGCGATGATGATGGCGCCTTCGGATGTCGAGGGATCGACGCCATTCGGGTCCGGCGCGGAGAGCGGCACGATATCGTAAGGTGGCACCTGCAGGGGCGTATGCACGGTTGCCGTTGACATCGTGGCGAACCAGGGCTTTCGGGCTCTCTGCTGCCGCTTGATCCAGGCAATTGCGGCATCGGTCTGCTGGACGTTGCGGAAGGTGCGGGCGGCCTTGTTCCTCGCAGGTACGGCGTAGACCAGGCGGCCTTCGCTGATTACCAGCGGCGAGACATAATGCGCCGACAGGTTCCCGAACTTCAGATAGTCCGGCCGCGGCGTGGTGCAGGCCTTGTCCGGATCGAAGATACCGCCACTGTCGCGACACTGGCGCCCGGCCGGGTTCTTGGAATTCACCTCCGACTGGAGGTAGGTGCACGATGTCCCGGGATCATAGCAGGCACCGGCGTCAGCACCGCCGAAATTAGAACCGGGGACATAGCCATTCGGATAGGTCGTATCAGGATCCGCCACGCCGCCGGCCGTCACATCGATCGACGAGGGATCGCCCGTTTCGTCGAGCCAGCCGTTGAAGTAGTCCCAGCCGAGCTGATGGACCATTCCCAGTCCATAGGGGTTGTTGCCCTGGAGCCCGAGGTGAAACTTGCCGAACAGGGCCGTAGCGTAGCCGGCCCGCGACATGAGCTTCGGTATCGTGACTTCCCAGGGAGAGATCATGGAGTTCGCCAGGTCGGACGGCCCGAGCGCCGCCTGCAACTGCGTGCGGAACGGGTAGCGGCCCGTGAACAGCGCGCCACGTGCGGTGGAGCAGGCCGGCATGGTCCATGCGTCACGGAACGTGAGCCCCACGTCCTGCAGGGATTTGAGCGTGGGCGTCGGCGGCACGGAGTCGAGCCCGACTCCGTAGCCATAGAGCGGCACCTGGTCGATGCCGATATCATCGGTCAGCAGCAGGAGAACATTCGGCCTGGCGCGCGTTTCGCCGCTCGTACCAATGCCCATAGCCTGATTCAGGAACTGATCTATGGCGGGAGGCGTCGCCAGGGGGGTGCCCCGGAGCTGGGGCGGGGGCTCCGCATGAACGCGGGTTGCAGCTGCAAGCTCGATCCCGCATAAGGAAAGAAGCGAAAAAACGAAGCAAGCCAGCGGTCTGGAATTTATGATCACTTTTGCAGCTCCCCCACGGCATCGATTACCGATGCTATAATCTCACAAAACTCCAAATGTCGGAAGCTAACTAAGCAGAGATTCGTGGCTTGGACAACGGGATTACTGATTTTCGGATGTTGAGTTCCTCGACTGTGGAGTGGATCACATCCGGCACCACAGGACAATCCTCATCGCCTCCGAGAACGTTCCACATCACTTGACCGATGATGCGACAAGCCGGACGAAGCAGCCAATACGAGAAGGCCGCCGAATGCGGCGAT
>NZ_JBIICB010000088.1:0-14715 GCF_044239095.1 Aestuariivirga sp.
GCCGCCAGAACCATCGATGAGCTTTGGAGGGCCATTGGCAGCATCTGCAAGCTCTTCTCCCCAGAGGAATGCTCCAACTACTTCACCGCAGCCGGATACGGATTCACTTGAGGGTGCGAGGCTCTAGTTCTTTATAGCATGTTATTTGTGCGTTTGCGAGATTTTTGCTTCGCCTGGGTGCGGCCGCCATTGGCTTGTCGAAGGCGTCCACGTCGGCCGCCTGCGGAAATCGCTGAGTCGCGGGCGGGAGGTCGATCCCATCCGCACGGTGCGCGGCATGGGCTATTCCTTCGACGAGAGGTTCGGGCGGTAGGGGCAAGCGGAGGCGGGCCCTCATCCGGCCTTCGGCCACCTTCTCCCATCCTGCGGACGAGAGAAGGGAATATCATCTCACAGTTTTCCCTTCTCACGTCGCAGCGCGATGGGAGAAGGTGCCCGACAGGGCGGATGAGGGCTCTCTCAGCCCTACAAACGAAAAAGCCCTCTCGCGAGGGCCTTTTTCCACATCAGCCGAAATTGATCTTCCGGTTCCGCCGGTCCTGCATGGGCTGGTAGGCAAGGCGGGCGTGGTATTCGCAGTAGGGCGAGCCGTCACGGGGGCCATGGCCGCAGAAGCAGAACTCCTCGCTGCCCGGATCGCCGATCGGCCATTTGCAGGTCTTGTCGGAGAGGTGGAGGATCGTCACCCGGCCGTCCTGCGGAAGATCGACCAAGCGCAAGGGCTGCGGTTCGGGGATGGCGGCAGGCCGGACATGGACCTCGGCCCGCATCATCGGCTTCAGCGCAGTGTTGCCGGCGGTGGGCATGCTCGGCATGCTGCCGCCCGCGCGCGGGGCGAGGCTCGGTTCACGCTGCTTGCGGGGCGCCCGCGGCTGGGCGCTGCGCTGCTGCTGCACGCGCCCGGAGAGATTGAGACGGTGCACCTTCCCGATCACAGCATTGCGGGTAACGCCGGAGCCGAGCCTTCCGGCGATCTGGCTGGCGCTCAACCCTTCCGTCCAGAGCCTTTTCAAAAGCTCGACGCGATCATCTGTCCAGGACAATTTCGCCCCTCCAAGATTGGTTTCCTGCTCGTGCAACAACGGAATCCCTCATGCCTCGCCGGACCCGATCGGTTCCGGCGTGTTCGTCAACATAACTGACCGTTAAGCGCTACATCTCGTAGCCTGACGCGCTAACACTACAATACGCGGTGACTCACCTGCAACCTTTGGCGCTGGAATCGGACCTGTTTTCCCCAGTTTCCGGACCCTGCCTCATGGTTAAGGAAACCTTACCAGCGTCATGAATCGGCGGTCCATGCGCTGTTTTGACTCAGTGTGGACAACCGTGAATCGTGGGTGGAATCGCGTGAATCAGCCTCACCCCCAAGCCGCGATTGACCGTGCGCGGCCTTGGAATTATAAGGGTTTTTTCTCCGAGGCGCCCACCATTCAACGGCGGGCGCCTTTTGATTTCCACAGCCAGGGTTCCGCCATGATCACGCCCGTTCTTCCTACTTACGCCAGAGCGAAGGTCGCTTTCGAGCGCGGCGAAGGCGTGCGCGTGTTCACAACTGAAGGCGACAGCTACCTCGATTTTGGCGCTGGCGTGGCGGTGACGAGCTGTGGCCACTCTCACCCCCATCTCGTCAAGGCGCTGACCGATCAGGCACAGAAGATCTGGCACACCTCCAATCTCTATCAGATGCCCGGGCAGGAAAAGCTGGCGCAGCGTCTGATCGATGCGACATTCGCCGACACGGTGTTCTTCACCAATTCCGGCGCGGAGGCGCTCGAATGCGCCATCAAGATGGCGCGCAAGTACCATGCCGCCAATGGCCACCCGGAGAAGTACCGCCTGATCACCTTCGAAGGCGCCTTCCACGGCCGCACGCTGGCCACTATCGCAGCGGGCGGGCAGGCGAAATATCTCGAGGGCTTCGGCCCCAAGGTTGAAGGCTTCGATCAGGTGCCCTTCGGTGACCATGAGGCATTGAAGGCGGCGATTGGCCCTGAGACGGCGGGCATCCTGATCGAGCCGGTGCAGGGCGAGGGCGGCATCCGCCCGGTGCCGCCGCAGTGCCTGAAGGGCCTTCGCGAGCTCTGCGATGCCCATGGCCTGCTGCTGATCTTCGACGAAGTCCAATGCGGCATCGGCCGCACGGGCAAGCTCTTCGCGCATGAATGGGCGGGCGTTGCGCCCGACATCATGGCGATTGCCAAGGGCATCGGCGGCGGATTTCCGCTGGGCGCCTGCCTTGCCACCGAAAAGGCAGCCTCGGGCATGACGGCGGGAACGCATGGCTCCACCTTCGGCGGCAATCAGCTGGCGACCGCCGTTGGCAATGCCGTGCTCGACGTGGTGCTGGCGCCGGGCTTTCTCGAGGGCGTGCAGCAGCGCGCCCTGACATTGAAGCAGAAGCTCGCCGCGCTGAAGGACCAGCACCCCACCATCATCGATGACATTCGCGGTTCGGGGTTGATGGTCGGCATCAAGTGCAAGGTGCCCAATACCGCGCTGCAGGCCGCAGCCCTCGAGCAGCACCTGCTCACCATCGGCGCTGGCGACAATGTTGTGCGCTTGCTGCCGCCCCTGATCGTGACCGACGCCGACATCGCGGAGGCCGTCGACAAGCTCGACCGCGCTGCCCGCGCACTCGAAGCGAAGGCGGGCTGAGGACCAGACCATGGCGGCTCCCAAGCATTTTCTCGATATCTCCGATTTTGACGCGGCAACGCTCAACGCCATCCTGTCCCGGGCGCGCGCCATGAAGGACGCGCGCCGTGGCCTGCCCAAGGGCCTGCTGGAAAAGGACGAGCCATTGAAGGGCCGCATGCTGGCGCTCATCTTCGAACGGCCCTCGACGCGGACGCGCGTGTCCTTCGAGGTCGGCATGCGCCAGCTCGGCGGCGAAACGCTGGTGCTGACCGCCGCCGACATGCAATTGGGCCGCGGCGAGACGATCGCTGACACGGCGCGCGTGCTCTCACGCTATGTCGATGCCATCATGATCCGCGCGGCGCGCCATTCGAACCTTACGGAACTCGCCGCCGCCGCCACCGTTCCGGTCATCAACGGC
Source organism: Aestuariivirga sp. (assembly GCF_044239095.1). Lineage (GTDB taxonomy): Bacteria > Pseudomonadota > Alphaproteobacteria > Rhizobiales > Aestuariivirgaceae > Aestuariivirga. The sequence goes on from NZ_JBIICB010000088.1 coordinate 3,062, forward strand.
CTGACCAACCTCAGCCACCCCTGCCAGGTGATGGCCGATGTGATGACACTGGAAGAGCATGTGGCGCCGCTCAAGGACCTGACCGTGAGCTGGGTGGGCGACGGCAACAATGTCGCCGCCTCATGGATCCATGCCGTGGGCCGGCTGGGCGGCAAGCTCAGGATCGGGGCGCCGGAGCAGCTCGCCCCCGCGCCCGAGGTGATGGCCTGGGCCCGGGCGCAGGGCGCGGATGTGAGCCTGATGCAATCGCCCGAGGAGGCGGTCGAAGGTGCGCATTGCGTGATCACCGATGCTTGGGTTTCCATGCATGACACGGACGGCGAGAGCCGGCACAACCTGCTGAAGCCCTACCAGGTCAATGAGCGCCTGATGGAGCTGGCCCGGCCCGGCGCCAAGTTCATGCACTGCCTGCCCGCGCACCGCGGCGAGGAAGTGACGGACGAGGTGATGGATGGACCCGCCTCCCTGATCCTCGATGAGGCGGAAAACCGCCTGCATGTTCAGAAGAGCATCCTGCTCCACTGCCTGGGGGCGTGATGGCGGAGCTGGACCTGACGGGCGAGGATCTGGTTCTGCCCTTCGAGATCAAGCCCTTGGGCGTGCGCGGCAGGCTGGTGCGGCTGGGCGCGGCGGTGGACGACATCCTGCACCGCCATGATTACCCGCCGCCCGTCTCTGCCCTGCTGGCGGAGGCCGTGGCGCTGACCGCCATGCTGGGCGCCATGTTGAAGTTCGACGGCAAGTTCATCTTCCAGACCAAGACGGACGGGCCGGTGGACATGATCGTGGCTGACTACGTGTCGCCCGGCCGCATCCGCGGCTATGCCCGCTTCGACGCCGCGCGCGTGGCTGAACTTGAAAGCCCCGTGCAGCAGGCCCTTCTGGGCAATGGCTACCTGGCGATGACGGTGGACCAGGGACCGGACATGGAACGCTACCAGGGCATCGTGCCGCTCCAGGGCGAGGACCTGACGGCGGCGGCCCATGGCTATTTCGAGAAGTCCGAGCAGATCCCCACCCGCATCCGCCTGGCGGCAGGCCCGCTGCTGCAGCGCGGCAGCAAGGCCGAAAGCTGGCGGGCCGGCGCCATCATGGTGCAGCACCTGCCGCGCGAGGGGGGCCAGAGCCCGCTTCCCACCCATTCAGGCGATGCGCCCGATGGCACCGACGACGCCCCGCAGGAGCATGACGATTGGGTCAAGGCGCGGCTGCTGCTCGATACGGTGGAGGACCATGAGTTGCTGGATCCGCAGCTTTCGGCCGAACAGCTGCTCTACCGCCTCTACCATGAGGACGGCGTCACCGCCTATGCCGTCACGCCGCTTACGCGCTATTGCAGCTGCTCGCAGGACGGCATCACCAGCATGCTGGCCCGGTTTCCCGCAGAGGACCAGGCCGACATGGTGGAAAACGGCGAAATCGCCGTCACCTGCGAATTTTGCTCAACCACCTACCATGTCAGGCCGTCGGAACTTGCCCCGTGATGCGGAAAACTGGCCGCTGTCGCATTTGAGCCGAAACCTGTCCGAATTGTGAGTTCTATTCACCACCGCGTTATGAGAGTGTCATTGACGGAGTGAATGCTCCATGACAGTTTCGGGAGAAAGGGCCCCCGGGCCCCAACCAGAAAAAGAACGGAACAGGGACAGGCGGAGGACCCAGGCTGGGAGGCCACAAGCGGTCGATCCCGGCATGTCATTCGCCCGCCCCATCCGCATGATAGACGGGTCACTTAAGGAGAGAGACGCATGACCGAATTCGAAATGAAAATGAAGGCCGCGCAGAAGGCCGTTGGCCTTGGCCGGCTGTCCCGCCGCGATTTCATCCAGTTTGCGCTGGCTTCCGGCATGACGCTGGCCGCCGCCAGCACGCTGTTTGCGACCGCCGCGCGCGCTGAGCCCAAGAAGGGCGGCGTGTTCAAGTCCGCCGTCGGCCACGGCCAGACGACCGACTCGCTCGATCCCGCCACCTGGTCCAACGGCTTCACCTTCGCCTGGGGCAAGTCGGTGATGGGTGCGCCGCTCGTCCAGATCAACCAGAAGAACGAAGTCGTTCCGCACGTTGCCGAGAGCTTCGAGCCGGCTGACGGCGCCAAGAAGTGGATCTTCAAGATCCGCAAGGGCATCACCTTCCACAACGGCAAGACGCTGACCGCCGATGACGTGGTGGCCACCATCAACTATCACATCGGACCCGACTCCAAGTCTCCCGCCAAGGGCGTTCTCTCGAACGTCACGGCCGTCAAGGCCGACGGTCCGGACACGGTGGTGTTCGAGCTGAGCGGCGGCAACGCCGACTTCCCCTACCTCCTCTCCGACTACCATCTGTCGATGTTTCCCTCCGAGGGCGGCAAGATCCAGTGGGAGAAGGGCATCGGCGCTGGTCCCTATGTGCTCAAGTCGCTTGAGCCGGGTGTCAAGCTCATCGCCGAGCGCAACCCCAACTACTTCGGCACGACCTGGTTCGACGGCATCGAAGTGCTCTCGATCATCGACGTGGCCGCGCGCACCAATGCCTACCTTTCGGGCGAAGTGCACTACATCGACCGTGGCGACGTGAAGACCATCGAGATGCTGAAGAGCGCGCCGGAAACCGAGCTCTACAACGTCTCGGGCTTCGCGCATTACTCGGCGCCCATGCACTGCGATGCGGCTCCCTTCGACAAGGTCGAAGTGCGCCAGGCGATCAAGTGGGCCATCAACCGCCAGGACCTGGTCGACAAGATCCTCTATGGCTACGGCTCGCCCGGCAACGACAACCCGCTGTCGCCCGCGCTCAAGTATGCGATCAACGCCGAGCCGGTCTACAGCTATGACCCGGACAAGGCCAAGTCGCTGCTCAAGAAGGCCGGCCTCGAGAACCTCAAGGTCGATCTCTCGGCCTCGGATGCCGCCTTCCCCGGTGGTGTCGACGCCGCACTGCTGATGGCCGAACACGCCAAGGCCGCCGGCATCGAGATCAACGTCGTGCGCGAGCCGAACGACAGCTACTGGGACAACGTCTGGCTCAAGAAGCCGTGGAGCCTCTGCTACTGGGGCGGCCGTCCCACGGCGGATGCGTTCCTGTCGATCTCGCTCGCCGCTGACGCTGCCTGGAACGACACGCGCTGGAAGAACCCGCGCTTCAACGAGCTGCTCGTCGCGGCCCGTGCGGAGACGGACGAGGCCAAGCGCCAGGCGATGTATGCCGAGTGCCAGCAGCTCGTCCATGACGACGGCGGTCAGATCATTCTGATGTTCAACAACTACGTCGGCGCGCTCTCCACCAAGATCGGCCATGGCGAGTTCAACTCGGACTTCGACCATGACGGCGGCTTCATGTATGAGCGCTGGTGGATGGCCTAAGTCAGGCTGACATTACTTAAATTTGTGGTTCCGGACCCCGTCAACGCCGTTGACGGGGTCTTTTCGTCATGAGAACCTTTGGCCCATGTGACGGTGCAAGGCCAGGTTCGCACCATGAGAATTCATCTCATGGCATGCCCGCTGGAAGCGGGGTACAGAGGCAGCGCTGCATCACGCAACTCGGGCGGCCGTCACCAACAAGACCGCCATTGATATGCCGGCAAACCCGGCTCAGGGAGAGAAGACACGACATGAACGACATCCAGAACAAGCTCGATACCGCGCTCAGGCAGGCCGTGAAGGGCCGCATCACGCGGCGCGAATTCACCCAGCTGGCGCTCGCCTCTGGCGTCAGCCTCGCCGCCGCCAACAGCATGCTCACCAAGGCGCATGCGGCGGAGCCCAAGAAGGGCGGTACCTTGAAGATCGGCGTGGGCCATGGCGCCACCACCGACTCCATGGACCCTGGCACCTATCCTGACCAGTTCACCGGCACGGCGCTCTGGGGCACGCTGGCGAACAGCCTGACCGAGATCGATCCCGACGGCAACGTGGTCGGTGACGTGGCCGAAAGCTTCGAGCCCGCCGACGGCGCCAAGAAGTGGGTGTTCAAGGTCCGGAAGGGCATCACCTTCCACGACGGCCGCACGGTGACCGCCGATGACGTGATCGCCTCGCTGCAGCATCACCTTGGCGAGAACTCGAAGTCGGCCGCCAAGTCGCTTCTCAAGGAAGTGACGAGCATGAAGGCCGATGGCGCCGAGACGGTGGTCTTCGAACTCTCCGGCGGCAATGCGGACTTCCCCTATACCGTCTCCGACTATCACATGCCCATCATGCCGAAGAAGGACGACGGCTCCGTCGACTGGGAATCCGGCAACCGCACCGGCGCCTACAAGCTCGAGAAGTTTGATCCGGGTGTCACCGCGACCTTCACCAAGAACGAGAACTACTACAAGTCCGGCAAGGGCTGGTTCGACCGGGTCGAATTCCTGTCGATCAAGGACGTGGCCGCGCGCACCAATGCGCTGCTCTCGGGCGAGATCCACTACATGGACCGCTGCGACCTGAAGACCCTCGACATGCTGAAGTCGAACCCCGACGTCACCGTGCAGGAGATCACCGGCTACGGTCACTACATCTACGTGATGAACGTGACGGCAAAGCCCTTCGACGACGTCAACGTCAGGCTTGCCATCAAGCACTCGATCAACCGTGATGACGTGCTGGCGAAGGTGTTCCTCGGCCACGGCGCGGTGGGCAACGACAACCCGATCGCACCGACGGTGAAGTTCGCGGTCGATCCGCAGCCCCGCCATGTCTACAACCCCGACAAGGCCAAGGAATATCTGAAGAAGGCGGGCCTCGAGAGCCTCTCGTTCGACCTGTCGGTGGCTGATGCCGCCTTTGCCGGCGCTGTGGATTCCGCCATCCTCTGGAAGGAGCACGCCAAGGCCTGCAACATCGACATCAACGTGATCCGTGAGCCGGATGACGGCTACTGGGACAATGTCTGGCTCAAGAAGCCCTTCGTTGCCTCCTACTGGAGCGGCCGTCCCACGGTGGATTGGATGATGACCACGGCCTATGCGGCGGATGCCGCGTGGAACGACACGTTCTGGAAGCATCCGAAGTTCAACGAGCTGCTCGTCGCCGCGCGCTCCGAGACGGATGAGGCCAAGCGCGCCGCCATGTATGCCGAGATGCAGCAGATTCTGCATGACGACGGTGGACTCGTGAACATCCTGTTCAACTCCTACGTCGAAGCCCATGCGAAGAACCTGGGCCACGGCAAGGTGGCGGCCAACTGGCAGCTCGACGGCATGCGCATCGCCGAGCGTTGGTGGTTCACCGCCTGATCCGCGGACAATACCCGCTAGCTTGGGGCCGGATGGCGGCAGCGCCATCCGGCTCTTCTTCGATTTTGCAGTAGCGCAAGCAGCTTGTTCTGCTACTGTCACAAGAACGGTCCGGTGAGAGGCCGGTTAGAAAGTGCGAGCATGATCCCGCCGCAAGAGTGGTTCCCACCGCTGCGGGTGATGCTCCAGGGGAGAGGCATGCATCCGGTTCTAAAAACCGTACTGCAGCGCTTGGGACTGGGTTTGCTGACGCTGTTCGTGGTGTCGGTCTTGATTTTCTCGTCCCTTGAATTGCTGCCTGGAGGATTTGCGGAGGCGATTCTCGGCCAGGGCGCAACGCCCGAGACCGTGGCCGCGTTCAACCGCGAGATCGGCCTCGACCGGCCAGCCACGACCCGGTACCTGGAGTGGATCGGCGGCGTGCTGACGGGAGATTTTGGCTATTCCTATGCCGGCCGTGGCGGCTCCATCAAGCAGAGCGTCACGGACCTGATCGCGCCCCGCCTCTACAACACATTCTTTCTTGCCATCATGACGGCCATCGTCGCGGTGCCGCTGTCGCTCATCCTCGGCATCCTCGCTGCGCTCTACCGCAACAGCTGGTATGACCGGATCGTCAACTCAACGACGCTGACCACCATCGCGACGCCTGAGTTCTTCATCGCCTATCTGCTGATGTATTTCTTTGCGATCCAGAACAAGTGGTTCTATTCGCTCTCCACCGTCTCCGACTCGACCGGCTTCATCGAGCACATCTACCGCGCAGCCCTTCCTGCCATCACGCTGACCCTGGTGATCGTGGCTCACATGATGCGCATGACCAGGGCGGCGCTGATCAACCTTCTCGCCAGCCCCTATATGGAAATGGCCCAGCTCAAGGGCACGCCCCGGCGCGAGGCCATCGTCAAGCATGCGCTGCCCAACGCCTGGGCGCCGATCGCCACCGTCATCGCCTTCAACCTCGCCTATCTCGTGGTCGGCGTTGTCGTGGTGGAGGTGGTCTTCGTCTATCCCGGCATCGGGCAGCTGATGGTGGACTCGGTCTCGAGCCGCAACATGCCCGTGGTGCAGGCCTGCGCGCTTATCTTCGCTGCGACCTATATTCTTCTCAACCTTTTGGCCGACATCATCTCGATCGTCACCAACCCGCGTCTGTTGCATCCCAAATGACCGCGCAAGCCCCCGACATCCGCAACGTCCGTGCCCGCCGCACCTTCTGGCAGAACGCCAGGCGCACGCTGGCGACAGCGCCCCTCAGTGCCTGGTTCGGCATGATCGTGATCGTGATCTACGTGATCGCCGCAGTCTTCGCGCCGTGGATCGCGCCCTATGGCGAGTCAGAGGTGGTGGGCAAGGCTTACCAGCCGTCCGGGCCTGAGTTCTGGATCGGCACCGACCAGATCGGCCGCGACCTGTTCTCGCGCCTCATCTATGGCGCGCGCAACACCATCGGCATCGCCTTCTTCACCACGCTGCTGTCCTTCATGATCGGCGGCACGCTCGGGGTGCTCACGGCGCTGAAGCGCGGCTGGCTCGACCAGGCCATCTCGCGCGTCGTCGATGCCTTACTGGCGATCCCGGTCCTGATCTTCGCGCTGATGCTGCTCGCCGTGTACGGCAAGAGCATCATCAACCTGATCTTCATCCTGGCGCTGCTCGATTCAACCCGCGTCTTCCGCCTGGCGCGCGCCACGGCGCTGGACGTCGTGGTGATGGATTATGTGGAAGCCGCGAAGCTGCGCGGCGAGAAGATGAGCTGGATCATCTTCCGGGAAGTGCTGCCCAACATCCTGCCGCCGATGATCACCGAGTTCGGCTTGCGATTCTGCTTCGTCTTCCTCACCATCTCAGCGCTTTCGTTCCTGGGCGTCGGCATCCAGCCGCCGACCGCCGATTGGGGGTCCATGGTGGCCGAGAGCAAGACGCTCATCACCTTCCCGGTCCGCACCTTCCCGTGGATCCCGGCGCCGTTCTATCCGGCCATCGCCATCGCGCTCCTGACGGTTGCGATCAATTTCGTGGTGGACTGGTTCCTCCACAAGACCAGCGGGCTGCGCGATGAAAAGTGACAAGCAACGCGTCAAGGGCGAGACCCTTCTCGACATTCGCGGCCTGAAGATCGAAGGCAACTCCGATGGCGTCTGGCATCCGATCGTCAAGGGCGTGGACCTCACGCTGAAGCGCGGCGAGGTTCTGGGCCTCATCGGTGAATCAGGCGCTGGCAAGTCGACGATCGGCCTGGCCGCCATGGGTTTCGCAAGGCCCGGCTGCCGCATCGTCGATGGCACCATCATGTTCGACGGCATCGACCTGCGTGCCGCGAGCGAGGAAGAGAAGCGCGCGCTGTGGGGCGCGCGCATCGCCTATGTGGCGCAGAGTGCCGCGGCCGCCTTCAACCCCGCGCACAAGCTGATCGACCAGACGGTCGAAACCGCGGTGCGCAGGGGCATCATGGACCGCGACAAGGCGGTGGCGGATTCGATTGACCTCTACCGCCGCCTGCAGCTTCCGAACCCGGAGAAGATCGGCGACCGCTTCCCGCACCAGGTCTCTGGCGGGCAGTTGCAGCGCGCCATGACGGCCATGGCCATGTCCTGCCGGCCTGACCTCATCATCTTCGATGAGCCGACGACCGCCCTCGATGTAACGACCCAGGTCGAGGTTCTGGCCGCCATGCGCGACATCGTGGAGCAGTTCCACACCGCCGCGATCTACATCACGCATGATTTGGCCGTGGTGGCGCAGATGGCGGACCGCATCATGGTGCTGCGCCACGGCCTCGAGGTGGAGGAAGCCCCGACGCGCGAGATGCTGGCGGAGCCGAAGCAGGAGTACACCAAGACTCTGTGGGCGGTGCGCAAGCTCGCCAAGGAAGAATCGATCAGCGACGACGTGGTGCTGAACATCCGCAACGTTGATGCGAGCTATTCGGGCGTGGTGAAGGTGCTGGACAATGTCACCGTGCGCCTGCCGCGCGGCCGCACAGTGGCGGTTGTGGGCGAGTCGGGCTCGGGCAAGTCCACCCTCGCCCGCGCCATCACCGGGCTGCTGCCTCCGTCCAAGGGCGATATTTCCTTCAACGGCAAGCCGCTGCCGCGCATGCTCAAGGACCGCGACAAGGATACGCTGCGCCGCATCCAGATGATCTACCAGTCGGCGGATACATCCCTTAATCCGCGCCAGACGATCCGCGACATCATCGGCCGCCCGCTGGAATTCTACCATGGCATCAAGGGCGCCGCGCGTGACCGGCGGGTGGCGGAACTGCTCGACGCGATCGAACTCAACGAGAGCTACATCGACCGCCTGCCGACGGAAGTTTCGGGCGGCCAGAAGCAGCGCCTCTCGATCGCCCGCGCGCTTGCGGCCGAGCCCGAGATCATCATCTGTGACGAGGTGACCTCTGCCCTGGACCAGATCGTGCAGGAAGAAATCCTCACCCTGCTGATGAAGCTGCAGAAGGACACCAACGTGTCCTATCTTTTCATCACGCATGACATCGCCACGGTGCGGGCGATTGCCGACGAGATCGTGGTCATGCACCAGGGCAAGGTGGTGCAGCAGGGGCCGAAGTCTCAGGTGCTGAACCCGCCCCATCCGGCCTACACGGAACTCCTCCTGTCCTCTGTGCCGCAGATGGACCCCGACTGGCTGACGAACCTGCTCGCCCAGCGCGCCACCGCCAAGACCAGGGCCTGAGGGTCAGAACCGGCCGTGCCCGAATCTGCCTTGTCCCATGCGCGCCGGTCGCTCGGCGGAACCAGCTTCATCGATGAGGGTGAGGGCGAGGCGATCCTCCTCATCCATGGCGTGGGTCTCAATGCGGAGGCCTGGGCGCCGCAGATCGCGGCCTTCTCAGCCACGCACCGTGTCATCGCGATGGACATGGCGGGCCACGGCGGCAGCCTGGCGCTGCCTGAGCAGGCCACACTCGAGGACTATGTGGCCCAGGTGCGGCGGCTGCTCGATGATCTCGGCATCATGGCGGTCAATGTGGCTGGCCATTCCATGGGCGGGCTCATCGCCATGGGCCTTGCCATTGCACATCCCCAGCGGGTGAAGCGCCTCTGCGTGCTCAACTCCGTTCATGAGCGCAGCCCCGAGGCGCGCGCCGCCGTGGAAGCGCGCGCCGCAGCGATTGCCCCCGGCCTCAGCTTCGACACCGCACTCGACCGCTGGTTCGCCAGCGATGAACAGGCCCTGCGTGAGCGCACCGGAGGCTGGCTGCGGCGCATGGACCTGCCCGCCTATGCCACCGCCTACCGCATCTTCGCCACCTCCGACCGCGCCTTTTCGGGCAGGCTGTCCGCCATTCTCTGCCCGGCGCTTTTCGCCACCGGCGGCGGTGACCCGAACTCAACACCCGCCATGGCGGAGGCGATGGCCGGGGCCGTCATGCGCGGCAGCAGTGCCGTCATCGCAGGCGCACGCCACATGATGCCGCTCACCCATTGGCAGGAGACCAATGCGCTGCTCTCGGCACTCCTGGCCGAGCGCCTGAGCCGTTTCGACAACCGGGAACTCCGCTCGGCCTTCGGCAGCTTCATGACCGGTGTCACCATCGTGACGACGGCGGGGATCGATGGACAGCCCCGGGGCTTCACGGCAAACAGCTTCACCTCCGTGTCGCTGGAGCCGCCGCTTCTGATGGTCTGCATCGGCAAGTCGGCCGCCAGCGTCGATGTGTTCCGGCAGGCGCAGGGCTTCGCGGTCAACATCCTGTCCGAGGCGCAGAAGGACATCTCCGTCCTGTTTGCCTCCAAACGGGCCGACAAGTTCGAGTCGGTGGGCTGGCGGCCGGGGCCTTTCGGAGATCCGCTGATCGAAGGCTCCGCTGCCTGGTTCGACTGCGCGCGCTACCAGGTGATCGACGCAGGCGACCACATCATCCTCATGGGCCGCGTAGAGGCCTTCTCCTATACGGATGCCAATCCGCTGGGCTATGCCCGCGGGCATTACATCACCCTCGGCCTCGAGCAGGCGGCGGTGAACGCGGCCATCTCGGCGAGCCGCACGGTGGTGGGCGCCATTCTCGAGAGCGACAACAAGCTGGTTCTGATGCCGGATGTGGGGCGGCCCAATGGCCTTAGCCTTCCGGAAGTGGGCCGCACGGGGCCGAGCGGCAGCGCCTCGCAGCTTCATGACTTCCTGGTGCGCGAAGGCCTCGATGCGACGCTGGGCTTCCTCTTCGCCGTGTTCGAGAACCCCGGCACGCGTGAACAATGCATCTATTACCGTGGCGAGGCGCTGCTGCATGCGCGCGGGCGCACGGTGCTGGCGGACTTCGAGGATATTCCGTGGGACCGGCTGCCGGATGAGGCCACCCGCTCCATGCTCCGCCGCTATGCCGCAGAGCGCAAGATCGGGCGCTTCAAGGTCTATTCGGGCGATCACCGCCAGGGCACCGTGAAAGCCGTCGACTGAGCGCTGCTGATAGACGCCTATCAGGAATTGACGGGAATGGCCGGGCAGGCTTTGATGAAGCATGGTCAGGGCCACGATCGAGGATGTTGCCGAAGCCGCCGGGGTGAGTGTCGCCACGGTCGACCGCGTGCTGAACGGGCGCGCGGCGGTGCGGCCGAAGACGGCAGCACGCGTCGAGCAGGCGGTGCGCCGCCTGAGCTACCAGCCGGACCGGCTGGCGGCACGCCTTGCCCGGGGCCGCGAATACCGCTTCTGCTTCATTCTGCCCGAAGGCGCCAATGCCTTCATGATCGCGCTGGCGGACGCCGTGCGCGAGGAGGCCTCGCGCATGGAACGCGAGAAGGTGGTGATCGACCTCCGCCACACCGATGTGTTCCAGGCCTCCGCCCTCGCCGAGACGCTGGATCAGATCGGCCCTGCCTATAATGGCGCGGCCGTCGTGGCGCTGGATCATCCGCTGGTGCGCGAGGCCATCAACGCGCTTCATGACCGCGGCGTGAGCGTGGTGACGCTTGTCTCCGACGTGCCGAGTTCCAGGCGCATCCATTATGTCGGCATCGACAATTCGGCAGCGGGCCGCACCGCGGCAACGCTGATGGGCCGTTACCTGAGCGGGCGAACGGGCAAGGTGGGGCTGGTTGCAGGCTCGCTGTCATTGCGCGACCACATCGAGCGGCAGTTCGGCTTCGAGCAGGTGATGGCGCATGATTATCCGAACATCACTTTGCTCCCCGTTCGTGAGAGCCGCGATGACCGCAACAAGGTGCAGGGCGTTGCCGAGCAGTTGCTGGCGGACCATCCGGACCTGATCGGCCTCTACAATGTCGGTGCGGGCTCCGGCGGCATCGCCGCCGCCCTCGAGGCCGCGGGCCGCCAGCGCGAAGTGGTGTTCATCACCCACGAGCTGACGGATGACACGCGCCGCGCGCTGATCGACGGCACCATCGACATCATCATCAATCAGGATGCGGGCCATGAGGTGAGGAGTGCCATCCGCGTGCTCCTCTCCAAGGCCGACAAGGCGCCA
>NZ_JBIICB010000411.1:0-14691 GCF_044239095.1 Aestuariivirga sp.
AAGCCATCGTACCGCTCAGACCACCACCCCGACGGTTGACCGCCTCGCTGATGCCGCATAACGTTCAAACAGCAACGCCAGCCTCGGCATTTTCAACAGAGTTCGGGACATCCCCGATGACGACAAGACGACGTTTTACAGGAGATTTCAAAGCGCGGGTTGCGATTGAAGCCTTGCGCGGCGACAAGACGATCCAGGAGATCGCATCCAAGCACAAGGTTCATCCCAACCAGGTGAGCGTGTGGAAGCAGCAGGCGATTGCGGGATTGTCTGAAGTGTTTTCGAATGGCACGGACCGCGAGCGGCAGAATCATGAAAGCGAGGTTCGCGACCTTCACGCGAAAATCGGTCAACTGACGGTGGAACGCGATTTTTTGTCCAACGGGCTCAAGCGATGAGCAGAGACGAGCGCAAGGCGATGATTGCGCTTGGCTGCTCCAGCCTGAGCCAGAGCCGTCAGTGCCGCCTGCTGTCGATCAGCCGGTCGTCATTTTACTATGCGCCGCGGGGGGAGAGTGCAGAGAATCTGATGGTGATGCGCCGCATCGACGAACTTTATGTCAAGTATCCGTTTTACGGCAGTCGTCAGATGGTGCGTCATATGTGGCGGGAAGGCGTTGTGGTCGGTCGGCATCGCGTGCGCCGGTTGATGCGTGTCATGGGTCTGGAGGCGATCTATCAAGCGCCCCGGACCAGCACGCCCCATCCGGAACACCGCATTTATCCTTATCTTTTGCGCGACATGACGGTCGTGAGGCCCGATCATGTCTGGTGTGCGGACATCACCTATATTCCGATGAAGCGCGGTTTTCTGTTTCTGGTGGCCATCATGGACTGGGCAACGCGGCATGTGCTGGCCTGGCGTTTGTCGAACACGATGGATGCAGGTTTTTGTATCGAAGCACTGAACGAGGCCTTGTCAAGATACGGCAGTCCGGAGATATTCAACACTGATCAGGGCAGCCAGTTCACCAGCGTGGACTTCACCGGCGCACTGACAAAAGCCGGCGTGACCATCTCGATGGACGGGCGGGGACGCTGCATGGACAACATCTTCATCGAACGCTTGTGGCGGTCGCTGAAATACGAGGCGGTCTATCTGCATGAGCTGACGGATGGCTTCATCGCCGAACGCGTCATTGCCGAATGGATCAGATTTTATAGCAGCGAACGCCCGCATTCGGCTTTGGACGGGCTGTCGCCGGAACAGGCTTACGGCCGTCGCAGGCCTGTGGAAATGATGGACAAGGCAAGGGCCTTGCCCACAGTTCCACAGGTTCAGCAACAGCAAGAGGGATTGAATTTGAACCGGAAACTGGTAGCGTAATCACGGTCTGGACTACACCTTAACTCTGCTGCCGACCTGTCCAGCTAACCAGGACCACCTCATTCAGCTGCGTCCAGTTCGGCGCGATGAACCGACTGTATACCCCCGCGTTGGATTTCGGCCAGATAACCGGAAGATATGGTTATGAAGGCGATGAGGGTAGCGGCGATCGGCGAGAGCAGAATGCCCCATTCGGGAAGTCCATTGAAAAGGAAGAACAGCACAACGAACAGCGGCGAATTGGTAGTCAGCATCACCCAGAGGCCGGCCAGCCTCGATGCTATCGGCCCTCCTTTCAGCCGCGCCATGGCAATGAACAGGCCAAGGCCGGAAGCCAGGAAGAAGGTAACGAAAGTAATCCACAGCGTTGGCCAGGCGCCGGAGAGAATGTAGGGGATATCCGCCGCGATCTGGCCAAATTGCAGATTGTAGTTCATCTCTAACCTGACTGAGGAACCGACCGGGCGCGTCTTCCCGCGCCCGGCCATTTTCTATACTCAGAACACCGGATCAAGCGGTACCGGCTTTGGGTTAGGTGCGCCGTACCATTTGGCCCAGTATTCCTGTGTCTTGCCAGATTTATGCATGTCGTAGATCACCACATTCAGGAAGTTCTTGAGCCCTTCCTCCCCGCGCGGGACACCGATGGCGCACCACGCGGAATAGATCTCGGATTCGATGACTTTCCATTTCACATCCGGATACTGTTTCGTGAAGGCCATCATCGTATCGATAATGTCCACGATGGCGGTAGCCCGCCCCTGTGCAACAGCACGGACCTGATCCGCGGGTGTATCATAAAGATCTTGTTTGGCGTTCGGAAGCTCAGTCTTGACCATGTCCGTCGTCCAGTAGCCGCGTCCGGACGCGAGCGTTTGTGACGGGTCGTTGAGGTCACGCCAGCTGTTGATTGCGTTGCCTTCAGTAGTCAAGACCAGCACAGATTCGGAATGCAGCGGGATCGTGTAGTCGACAAGCAGCGCCCGCTCCGGGGTGCGGGTCAAGGCGCCAAGGGAAATGTCAATCTGGCCAGATTGCAGAAATGGAACGCGCTGGGCCGTTGTGAGCGGAACAACTTCCACTTTCACCTTCATGATGTTCGCGATGTGGTTAGCCACTTCAATGTCGAAACCTTCATACTGTCCTGCGTTATTCAGGGACGCCATCGGCGGCTGATCGGCATAGGTGCCGACCCGCAGGACGCCACTAGAGATGATGTCTTCCAGGGAGCGGGCGATGGCGGTTTGGGCCATCGCTCCAATCGCCAGCACGCTGGCACAAACCAGTCCGAAAAATCTTCTGTTCATGTCTTCCTCCTTTGGTTGGTTATGATTGCGCCGCTGTTGAGCCAGCAGTTCTTTTCTAAACGACTAGAAATCCGCCATCGACGTGCAGGGTCGAGCCGGTGATATGCGATGCGAGAGGTGACGCAAGAAACACACAAGCGGCAGCGACCTCCTCCGGCCTCGCCATGCGCTTGAGTGGTGTGCGGGCGACGAGTGTGGCTGCCACTGACGGGTCTCCATGACCCATGGCGGTGTCAACGTCGCCCGGCGCCACAGAATTGGTGCGGATCTGCAGAGGGGCTAGCTCATCTGCCAGCGACAAGGTCAGGGCAGCCAGCCCAGCTTTCGATACGGTATAGGCAGAAGCGCGTTCAGCCGATGTTTCTGCCCGGACCGACGTGACATTCACGATGGCCCCACCCGTCAACTTGGGAATCAGCGCTCGTGCCAGGAGATATGGGGCCGTGAGGTTGACCGCAAGTGTACGATCCCACTCGGTCTCGGCGTCAGGCTCGGTCACGGCCATTCGGCGGAATATTCCGGCGCAATTGATCAATACTGCGACGGGACCCTTGATCTGTTCCGCTGCGCGCATCAAGACGGGCCTGTCTTCCAGATCGCACCCGATCCAGCCTGACTGATTTGGTGGAATCGCCTCGGGTAGGTCAATCTGCACGAGTCGTGCGCCGCATTCGGCAAATGCTGCTGCGATGGCGCGGCCAATACCCCCGGCCGCGCCGGTGATGACAACTTGTTGGTTCAGGAAGAGATCTTTGGAAAAGCCTTGGAGAGGGGTCATGGTCTGGCCCTCACCTCAGGCGACTCAGAGCACGCATCGCAAGCCGCAACGTAGCCAAACGTCATCGCCTGCCCTATTGTCAGTCCGGCCGCGGGATATGTCCCTCCGGTCACGGGAGCGGCTGCGCTTCCCGCTGCCCAAAGTCCCGGTACCACGCTTCCATTTCCGTCCAGAACGCGCGCATTTGAATCTACCCTGAGGCCTAAGAAGCAACCTATGTCCCCAGGGACTATGCGAATGGCATAAAAAGGTGCCTGTTCCAGAGCGCCCAGCGTCGGATTGGGTGAGTGACTAGAGTCACCATTGCCGCGATCATAGGCGCTCTCACCGCGACCAAAATCACTGTCCTTGCCCGCTTTGGCAAAACCGTTGAACCTTGCGATGCTGTCTCGAACCGCCCGAGGAGGCAGGTTTATCGCTTTGGCGAGATCATCTGGCGTCCGGCCCGTCTTCAGGTATCCCGCTCTCAGGTAGGGGCCGAGGCGTGCGGGGAATGGCCCGATCGGACCTAGGCCGTAGCGGCGCATGGACCTGTGGTCCGTGATGATCCAGCAATGCGCGCCTTCCGGATGTGCACCTGTTGCCGCGATCATGGCTGGCACGAAGTCATGATAGATTTGTGCTTCGTTCGCAAATCTCGTGCCGTCAGGGCCGAGGCAGATTACCCCGGGCTTGGCGCGGTCCCCGAAATGAGGCCAAGGACCCGACCGTTCAATTGACGATGGTACGACGGAGGCTGGAGCCCAGAGCACGGGCTGCGATACATCCCTGGCAAGGGCCGCCCCGGTTTCTGCCACAAGTTCATCCAGGGGTCTGATGTCACTTTCCGCCGGAATCGCCACATGGCTATGGGAACCGACCAGCATCGCTCGTGACGCGTGGCTCGCGTTGAAGCCACCCGAAGCCAGGATAACGCCTTTCTTTGCGTGAATTTCACCCTGGCGGCCCGCGACGCCCGTAACCCCGTCCCCCCTTCTCAAGAGCCGTTCGACGGGCCACTCAGTCAAAATCGAGCCGCCCTTGAGCCGGATTCCCTCCGCCAACTGCGCCACGATGACGTTGCCATTCGCAAGGCGGGTGCCGCGGGGCCAGCCGGCCAGCCGATCGGCCGCGTAACGGAGCACATGGCTGCTAACCCGTGCGAAAGCTGCCGGACTGCGGCCAAAGTTCAGGTAGTCGCCGGCATCCTGCGAGGCGATTGACAGGCCTTTCAGCACCATCGTTGTACCGAGTGGTTGGCGCAATCGTCCGAAGAGCTTCCTGTCCATCCCTCGCATGGAGGCCGGAAGCGGGTTAAGTGCCCTTCGGCCAAGCGTCGCACCCTCCGCTTCAGGATTGTAGTCCCGCGAATACCTATTGAGTGCGAAGCGCAGCCCCGCAGCCTTTTCGGCAAAGGCCAAAGTCCTGGGGGCCATTCGAATGTAGGTCCGCGCGCGCTCTTGATCGAAGAAGTTGCCCGATGTGGCGCGCAGATATGTCAGTGCGGCTTCCTCCTCTGTATCTGTCGACGGTGCATCTTCGAGAGTGAGGGCGTCTGGGTTGTTCGGCACCCAGATCATCCCTTCAGAGAGGGCGGTTGCGCCGCCGATCAGGACATCTGCCTCCACCACCACCACGCGCATTCCTTGGTCCAGCGCTGCCAGGGCCGCCGTCAGTCCAGCGGCGCCGGAACCCACAACAACGAGATCAAAGGTGTCTGAGACTGGTGCACCCATGCCGAGAAAATGAACACTGCACACTCGTTGCCGTCAACAAGTATTTTTGTTGTCGACTGTTTTGAGGTCTCGAGGGGATCTGTGACCCAGCGAACCTATGGGATTGAAGCCCGCCTTGTAGGCCGGCTCTTCTGCCGGACGCAGGATCAAATGGTCGGACAGGTCCTGAGATGAGTTATTGCAGGCGCAGGCAAGTGGATGATTTCGGGCTGCGAATCCGATGGCATGGGAAGTAGCATGTCCCCGGGATAGGGCCATCACTACCCGAGCGCGTCGGTGGTAATGTCAGAAAATAGGCAGTCCTGAATCGGGTTTAAGCTGTTCCATGACGATCTTGCTTTCCACACGGGCGACAACGGGGTGGGGCAGCAAGCGGTGCTGGATGAGCTCATTGAGGGCACTCAAGTCGGTGCACCAAACGCGCAGCAGGTAATCGGCGGCGCCCGTCAGAGTCCAGCATCCGGTCACCTCGCGCATGGTTGCAACCAGACTTGCGAAACTGCGGGCGGCCTCAGCGTTGTGGGCGGCCATCTGGATCTGGATAAAAGCCTGGACACCTAGCCCCAGCTTCGAAGGGGCTAGGTTTGCTGCGTAGCCAAGGATGTAACCCTCCGCCTCCAGCCGCTGCCGGCGGCGGGCAACCTGACTGGCGGAAAGCCCAAGGATCTCTGCGAGTTCTTGAGCGGTGACTTCGGAGCCCTTTTGCAGCTGTGCAAGGAGTTTTCGATCAATCGCATCAATCATGCGGTGATTATGCGTAATAAATAAAACTTATGCAAGTTTGGCGCAAGAACGACGTGGATTAGGCGCTTTTTTGCGCACCGATGACGCCTAGCTCATGGAATCCTCTCTCTCGAGCTCAGCCAGGGAGGAACGAAGCATGGGCCCATTTCCGCACGACGCACCGCGCGCCACGATCTCGGACGGGAACCCCGCCGGCACTGACGGGTTTGAATTCGTCGAATTTGCCCACCCCAACCCTGCGGAACTGCGGGAACTCTTTGCGCGCATGGGCTTCGCGATGTCAGCCCGCCACAAGACCAAGGCCATCGAGCTCTGGCAGCAGGGTGACATCACCTATGTACTGAACGATGAGCCGGGTTCCCACGCCCGCCGCTTCGTTGAGGAGCACGGTCCCTGTGCACCGTCCATGGCTTGGCGCGTTGTCGATGCCGCTCACGCCTACAAGCATGCCCTGTCCAAGGGCGCCCAGCCCTATGACGGACCGGGCAAGGCCGTCGACCTTCCCGCCATTGTCGGGATCGGTGGCTCGCTGATCTATTTCACCGACCGCTACGGCGATGGCACGTCGCCCTATGACACGGAATTCCGCTTTGTGGCGCCGCCCAAGCCGGCCGGCGTCGGCTTCTGCTACCTCGATCACCTCACGCACAATGTCCACAAGGGCAACATGGATAAGTGGTTCAGATTCTACGGTGATCTCTTCAGCTTCAAGCAGATCCGCTTCTTCGACATCGAGGGCAAGTACACGGGCCTTCTGTCCCGCGCGCTGACCAGCCCCTGCGGCCGCATCCGCATTCCGATCAATGAGGACCGCGGCGAGACAGGTCAGATCGTGGAGTATCTGAAGCGGTACAACGGCGAGGGCATCCAGCATATCGCGGTGGGCACCGACGACATCTACGCCTCCGCCGACGCCATCGCCGGCCGCGGCCTCAAATTTATGCCAAAGCCTCCCAAGGCTTACTATGAGTTGTCCAAGACTCGCGTCGTCGGTCATGAGGAGCCGATCGAGGAACTGGCGAAGTACGGTATCCTGATCGATGGCGAGGGTGTGGTCGATGGTGGGGAAACGAAGATCCTGCTGCAGATCTTCTCAAAGACCGTCATCGGCCCGATCTTCTTCGAGTTCATCCAGCGGAAGGGTGACAACGGCTTCGGCGAGGGTAACTTCCGTGCGCTGTTCGAGTCGATCGAGCAGGATCAGATTGAGCGTGGGGTCATCAAGGCGGCGTGAGCGACATCACTCCGCATCAGGCTGCCGGGAAGGCAGAGCCTCCATGAACGCGTCGAGTTTCTCGCAGGATTGCTCGGCGCGTTTGATCTTGGTGCAGCCGTCATAGGCCACGTTGAAGCGCCGAGCGTTGAACAACTGCGGAATGAGGAAACAGTCTGCAAGGGTTGGGTTGCCGCCGAAGCAAAATTCATCACCAGGAAGGAGAGCCTCCACTGCATCGAGGCCGCCATTCAGCATCCAATGGCTGATCCATGACTCAACTGCTTCTTTTGGCTGACCGAGAGATCCCTTCAGATAGTTGAGAACCCGGAGATTGCTCAGCGGATGTATCTCGCAGCCGATCGCGAGCGCCACGGCCCTCACCTTCGCCGCAAGGACCGGATCTTCCGGTATGAGGCGAGGGTAGGGGAAGGTGGCATCGAGATATTCGATGATCGCCAGCGACTGGGTCAGACGCGTGCGGTCGTCGAGTTCCAGCACAGGCACCAGAGCCTGCGGGTTTCGCTGCAGATGCGGGTAGAGCCGTTGCTGCCCGCCGTCCCTGAGCAGGTGCACGGGCACGTGCTCAACGGCGATTCCCTTGAGATTGAGCGCAATCCGCACCCGATAGGCGGCCGATGAACGGAAGTAGCCATAGAGCTTCACTTGGTGCTCCCCTCTGGCCCCAGCAGGGCTGCTTCAAGACCTGCTAGCCCCTTCAGCAGGGCACGGGCGTCGGCATCTGAAAGTGACGCAATGAGGTTCCGCTCGAAGTCGAGGACGAGGGGCAGCAACTGCCGGAAGAGGCGACGGCCCTCGCTCGTCAGCGCCAGCGTGAAGCTTCGCTTGTCGGATGATGAAACCTTTCGCGCGATGAGTCCGCGATCTTCGAGTTCCTGCACGGCCCGGCTGATCGTCGACTTGTGGCTGTAGGTGATACGGGCAATGTCTTGGGCTGTCATGTCTCCCCGTGAGGCGAGATTGGCAAGGATTCGCCATTGCGGAATATCCAGGTTGAACCTGGCGGCGTAGATGGCTGAGAGCTGCTCCGATACCGTCTGGGCGAGCACGTTCAGCCTGAATGGCAGGAATTCGCCGAGCTTGAATTTGGCTTCCATGATTCCGGCTTGACAGAAACTCGTCGCATATGCAACTTGTTCATATCGTCGCAAGTGCAACTAATTGGGGCGGCATGCAGAGCGCTATTGTGCCGGGCTATATGCCGGGCTTCGGAAATGACTTCGAAACGGAAGCCTTGCCGGGAGTTCTGCCTTATGGCCAGAACTCACCACAGAAATGTGCCTACGGCCTCTATGCTGAGCAGCTTTCAGGCTCTCCCTTCACAGCGCCGCGCGGTACCAATGAACGCTCCTGGCTCTACCGGATGCGGCCCAGTGTCCGCCACACCTCGCGCTTCACCGAAATTCAGCTTCCCTTCTGGAGGACTGCTCCCTGCATAGATCAGCACGATCTGCCGATCGGGCCCTTGCGCTGGAGCCCGCCGGAGCAGCCCGAAGGCGAGCTGACCTTCCTGTCCGGACTGCGCACCATGACGACGGCGGGCGATGTCCACACACAGGTCGGCATGTCGGCCGGCATCTACTTCGTCAACACCTCAATGGTAGACGACTACTTCTACAATGCCGATGGTGAGATCCTCGTTGTGCCGCAGCAGGGCGTCCTCTGCTTCTTCACCGAACTGGGCCGCATTACTGTTAAACCGGGTGAGATCTGCATCATGCCTCGCGGCATGAAGTTCAAGGTAGAACTCGTGGAAGGTCCGGCGCGCGGCTATTACTGCGAGAATTACGGCGCGAAATTCACACTGCCGGACCGCGGTCCCATCGGCGCCAACTGCCTCGCCAATCCCCGTGACTTCAAGACTCCCGTCGCCGCATTCGAGGATAGGGAAACGCCCTGCCGGGTGTGGGTCAAGTGGTGCGGCAAGTTCTATCGCTGCGAAATCGGCCACTCACCACTGGACGTGCTGGGCTGGCACGGCAACTACACGCCCTACAAATATGATCTCCGCACCTTCTCACCCGTGGGCGCAATTCTCTTCGACCATCCCGATCCATCTATCTTCACGGTCATGACGGCCCCCACGGGAGAGGAGGGAACCGCGAATGTCGACTTCGTGATCTTCCCGGAGCGCTGGATGGTGGCCGAAAACTCCTTCCGCCCGCCATGGTATCACCTCAATATCATGTCGGAGTTTATGGGCCTGATCTACGGCCGCTATGACGCCAAGCCGGACGGCTTCGTGCCAGGCGGCATCAGCCTGCACAACTGTATGCTGCCGCATGGGCCGGACCTCGCCGCCTTCACCAAGGCCTCCACGGAAGAGCTCAAGCCCCATAAACTGACGGATACGCTCGCCTTCATGTTCGAGACCCGGTACCCCCAGCACCTCACTGCCTATGCGTCCTCGCTTGCGACGCTCCAACACGATTATGACCGCTGCTGGGATGGGCTTGATCGCAAGTTCACCGGAAAACCATGAAGCTTGCATCACTGAAGTCCGGCCGCGACGGGAGGCTGGTTGTCGTGTCGCGTGACCTCACCCGCGCCACCCCGGCCCACAACATCGCTGATACGCTGCAGCAGGCTCTCGACACTTGGGAGAAGGCCGCCCCGCAACTGGCTGACCTTGCAGAACAGCTTGAACGCGGCGCCGTTCCCAGTATCCGCTTCCACGAGCATGAATGCGCCTCTCCCATCCCGCGCGCCTTCCAGTGGGTCGATGGATCCGCCTATGTGAACCACGTGGAACTCGTTCGCCGGGCCCGCGGTGCCGAAATGCCGGAGAGTTTTTGGACTGACCCCCTGATGTACCAGGGGGGATCGGATTCCTTCCTCGCGCCCCGTGACCCGATCCTGATGGCAGATGAGGCCTATGGCATCGACTTCGAAGGCGAAGTGGCCGTGGTGACGGACGATGTTCCCATGGGAGTGGCGCCGGCAGAGGCCGGAAGATTCATCCGCCTCATCATGCTGGTGAATGACATCAGCCTCCGGAACCTCATTCCCGTTGAACTCGCGAAAGGCTTCGGTTTCCTCCAGTCCAAACCCTCCTCCGCCTTCTCTCCCGTCGCGGTGACGCCGGACGAACTCGGCGAGGCTTGGGATGGTGGCAAGGTCCATCTCCCGCTGATGGTCAATCTGAACGGTACGCTATTTGGCCGGGCGGATGCCGGTGTCGACATGACCTTCGATTTTCCGACACTTATTGCCCATGCTGCAAGAACACGCTCCTTGGCGGCAGGTACTATCATTGGGTCCGGCACTGTCTCGAACAAGAACTCCGATGGCGGCCCAGGCAGCCCGGTCAATCAGGGCGGCCTCGGCTATTCCTGCCTCGCGGAAATCCGGATGATCGAAGTGATTGCCGGAGGTGCCGCCAAGACCCCCTTCCTCCGCTTTGGTGACACAGTCCGGATAGAGATGATGGGAAGTGATGGTAACTCTATCTTTGGTGCTATCGAACAGCTTGTCGAACGATATCAGCCTCAGAATGCTGACGGGACATGAGGGTGCACTGAACTGCTAGGAGATCATTTGGCTCCTGTCCATTCGTCAGCGACAAAGTTGCGGTCGCGCCACTTGGCCTCCGTCTTTGGATTGATGCTGTAGCTCTTCGCCAGAGCCCTCAGGCTCTCTTGACTATGCTGTATCGCTCGACGGATCGCCTCAGTCGTGGTGGCGCTGCCGTGAAGAACCTGGCCCATAATGCTTCCTTCCATGCTTGAGAAAAGATTGCACCATCAAACTCTGTGATCAAACACCTAGGCAGGCCTGTCGCGGTCCGCATCGAGGAACTTGCGAAGGATTTCCAGATCAGGAAGCAGGCGTGCCACGAACTCGGGTGGAACCGCGGCGGCTATCCGTGCGATATCCGGAGCAAGTGCGTCGATCACGTCTGCCCGGAACTTTCGGCCCTTATCAGTAATGTAGACCAATTTGGACCGGCCATCCTGCGGATTCCTTCGGATCTCGATCAGGCCCTCGCGCTCCAGGACCGTCAGGGAATGCGTCATCGAGTTCTTTGGAACCTGGAACGCTTGGGCAATGGCAAGCGGGGTTCTGCCATCGCCGACCCGCACCAGATGGTTCAACACGGAGAACTGTGCCGCAACGTAGCCCGGCGGCAACCGGGCTTCCAGCAGGGTACGTGAGAGCTGCCCGATGATCCCGATTTCGTTGAAGAGCCGGAAGTAGTCGGGCACTAATCTATCAGGCATTCATGATCCTGCTCTCCAAGGGCCACCGCGGGCTGTTTCCGACAACTGGACCATAGCCGATACGCGACAGCATTTGAACGGTGCCCCCTTCGGGCGCAAGGAGTTCATGAACCCGGTCGTAGGGCCCTGCCATCTCGGGGAATTCCTGCAAAGCCTGGCTCAGCGGCTGGAACCCGAGGCCCTGTGCCGTCGCCGCAAGATTGACGCGCAGCCAGTCCGCGCCCGTGGCGATCTGCGTTTCGCGGCTATTGTCGGCGGTGATCAGCCAGACATGCCCCATTGCGGTATCGGCATTGGCATAGACTGCGTCCATGCCGGCCTTGAAGGCGAAACTGGTCGGGTCGGCGGCGATTTCTCTGGTGAACATGCCGGTCAGGTGCATGGATTCGAACATCGGGCCTGAGAAATCAATGCCGTCCGGATTCGCATCCACTTCCCGGCGCCCGATACGGAACAGATCGACGCTCTCCTGATAGGTGTGGGGCGTCTCGACCTCGATCCGCAGCGCTTCGCGCGTCAACGCCCGCCATTCGGCAACTTCCGCCGGGTCGACGGTGCCGCCGAACCGCGTGCCGTTTCGGGCGGCCGTCGCCATCTGAGTCAGCATCTCGGGTGCGAGGGAACGGCTCACATCAAACGGTTCCTTGTTGGAGCGCCTGGAAGGAACCAGCGCGAACAGGGGATCGCGCGCGATTGCCGGGTCAGATGTCAGGGCGATGCGCGCGATGGGGCGTTGGTCGAGGGCCGCGGCACTTATGCCCTGCGGGAAAAGCGTCACGTCGGATCGATAGCCATCCTCTGCCGCCGCCATGCGCAGGAGTTCCATAAAACACCCCAGACCGATGGTGATTTGCCGATTGAACGGGTCCGTGTGGGGCAACAATCGGTCGCGATCCACGTGCAGCGTGATGACGCCATCCTCGGAGAGATCAGCCAACCACGGCTGGCGATTGTGCGGGTTCGGGGCGAGCAGCGCCCAAGAGAGGGCGCGCATGCGCGGGTCCTCGTATCTGCCCGCCCGCTCCCAGGGAAGGTATGCCGTCTGGGGCGTGCGAGTGGCTGCATAGCTAAAGGCACCGCCCGCCGCCAGAACGGCCCCTCCACCAACGAGAAAGATCATCTTGCGCCGTGTGAGGTTCATTGTCCGCCCTATAGTTCAGTATGGAACTAAAATAGTTCTCTGACGAACTAAAGTCAAGAGGTGGTTACGGCACTGGATCTCTGACTTGGGGGGCGGTGGACACGGTCATTCGCACAGACCCACTAGCACCTTCAGTGTTATCATGGCGTAACTCAGTGCCCTGGGTTCGAGCGGGTACTGCGCCGTTGATACTTGGCGTCACCCTTTCCCTTCTCCGCTGCCTGCGTCCGCGAACAGAGGCAGGGCGTGGCCGAGATTTACTTCGAGCCGCTCGCCGCGTTCCCGTGGTTCGCTCGAAACGAGCCTCGCCAGTTGATTGTCGATTGCTAGCGTCGCCAGTCCGTGAACGATGCTTCATTGGGCGCGACCGAGGGGTTACTGCCGAGGTAGACGTCTGGCCGCAGGGCGGCATAAATCGAATGCTTGGTCGCCACCGGTTGATAAAGGGTGAGACCCCGCTGCTGCGTGTAAAATTTGCCAAGTATCGTTGCCTTGCCGTTATAGAACGATGGGTCGCCCTATCAGCGCCTGGATCAGCGTCAGGATGACAATTGAGGTGAACAGGGCCGCACCGGTCCACACGCCAGCATGAGCAATGCAGTCCGATGAGATCCGTGTCTTTAAAGGCTGTTAGACGGCAGCACATCAAGCGCGTGCGTGGCAAAGAAATGTGCGACGCGCAGATCGCCACCCTAGTGTGACCAGCCCAAGAGCGGCAGTGTTTCGACTCCCGGCGCGGTCCCTAACCCGTGTCTGGGCATCGATGACATGGCACCAGCAACCTGCACGGCCAGGACGAAGGTCAGCACAAAATCCTGGGCGATCGAGAACTGCAGCGCCGGTGGAAGGTCCGTGCTGGCGTTCTGCCGGATCAAGATACCGAGTACGAGGCTTGCCGAGGTCAACATAACGGCCGAGATGCCGATTACGGAATAAAGCCCTATCATCAGCGGTTTCGATTGGTTGAAATGTTACGCTGCAGGGCCGTGGGTAAGTCTGGGGATCTTCGATGTTCTTGGATTCCCCGTCCACCAAGACCACCGGCCCAGTTTGCAATTGATGGACCGGGGGTCTAAACCGCACACGCGATCTCAACGTAAGACAGCCCAATAGCCTTATGCAGGAGTTGAAATGCATAACTTTCTCAATAGGTTAGTGGGCCGTGCCGGCGCAAATCTCATCTCCCCAGGGACAGCCTCTCTGAACAGGGCGACACTTCGGGAAATATCCCCTCTTAAATACCTGATGGGAGTGACGTGTGTGCTCATCGTCACGCTCTCACTGTTGGAACCCGCGAGTTCGGCAGGGCTTAACCTGCCATCCAGGACACTTTTCTGGTCCCTTCACCTCATTCCAGCTACGATGTTCGCTTGGTTGATCAGTGGCTGGCTCTTCAACACTCGAGTGTCACGACGCGTGTCGCCTTGGGTAGTGCTTATGGTCGCCGGAGCTATGACCGGCCTGCTGCTCGCACCGATCTCTGTCACGCTGGAAGCTCTTCTCGGTATCCTCGATACGACTGAGACCGAGTTGAGGCCCCTGTCATTTTCTGCAGAAGTTTGGCTGAATGAGTTAAAGGGCGAGCTCCATGATGTGCCCTTAAAAACTGCAAGTTTGTGGCCATTGATGAATGCATTCGTCGTGTGGCGTATTAGTGGCATGCGCGATTATGGCGTCGGCGACTCACCGGATGAAATCCGGTTACCTGATCCTTATGTCACGACACGGGTTGAGACGTCGCCGATGGTGGATGAGGCATCGACAGAGACAAGAACCGAGCCGGATGGAACAAATGCTAACGCGAAACAGAGTGCATCAAGGAGTGAGAACTCAGGCTTTCTTGCAAGGCTGCCCACACGGCTTGGCCAGGACATTGTTTTCGTGGAGGCTCAGGAGCACTATCTGCGTGTTGTAACAAGTCGTGGGGAACATCTTCTCCTTCAGGGCCTCACACATGCAATCACCGAGCTGGAAGAGGATGGCTTCGATGGCATTCAGATCCACCGCTCGGTTTGGGTGGCATGGAAGCACGTCGAGAATGTCGATGTAAGCACGGGCGCTGTGTCGGTGTGTGTTTCGACGGGTGCTTGTTGGAAGGTCAGCCGCCGCAGGGCGAAGGCGTTCCTGGATGCCTGGCGACTGCGTCTCACGTAAGATGTTGTATCGATCCGCGTCAATCACGACGCGCAATTTGCAGGCACGCGAAGCGCTGCTGTTCCTCGGCG
>NZ_JBIICB010000089.1:0-14599 GCF_044239095.1 Aestuariivirga sp.
GATATCCAGAAACAACCAATCATCTTGAAAAGAATGGCGCGCCCGACAGGATTCGAACCCATGACCCCCAGATTCGTAGTCTGGTGCTCTATCCAGCTGAGCTACGGGCGCTGACCGGGGCTGTTCCTAGTCTGGTGGCCGCCGAAATGCAAGGGTGTTCGCACGATCTGGGGCACCAACGGTGGAACAAGCGCGCATCAAGGCCCCCAACAAAAAAACCCCGGTGTTTCCACCGGGGTTCATTCGTTTCAGCCTTCAGCTGAGGCGCGGACTTAGAAGTCCATGCCACCCATGCCGCCGCCCATGCCGCCGCCGCCGGGCATGGCAGCGGGCTTGTCCTTGGGCTTCTCGGCGATCATGGCCTCGGTGGTGATGAGCAGCGAGGAGACCGACGCTGCGTCCTGCAGGGCGATACGGACCACCTTGGCGGGGTCGATGATGCCCTTGGCGACCATGTCGACATACTCTTCGTTCTGCGCGTCGAAGCCGTAGTTGCCGTCCTTCTCCAGCAGCTTGCCGACAACGATCGAGCCTTCGACGCCCGCGTTCTCGACGATCTGGCGGATCGGGGCTTCAAGCGCCTTCGACACGATGTTGATGCCGGCCTGGATGTCGGCGTTGGACGACTTCAGGGCGTTCACTGCCTTCTTGGCGCGCAGCAGAGCCACGCCGCCGCCGGGGACGATGCCTTCTTCCACCGCAGCGCGGGTGGCGTTCAGCGCGTCGTCAACGCGGTCCTTGCGCTCCTTGACTTCCACTTCGGTGGCGCCGCCCACCTTGATGACGGCAACGCCGCCCGCAAGCTTGGCGAGACGCTCCTGCAGCTTCTCCTTGTCGTAGTCCGAGGTGGTTTCCTCGATCTGCGCCTTGATCTGGGCGCAACGGCCCTGGATGTCGGCCTTCTTGCCGGCACCGTCGACGATCGTGGTGTTCTCCTTCTCGATCTTCACGCGCTTGGCGCGGCCGAGCATGTCGATCGTCACGTTCTCGAGCTTGATGCCGAGATCTTCCGAGATCACCTGGCCGCCGGAGAGGACGGCGATGTCCTCCAGCATGGCCTTGCGGCGGTCACCGAAGCCCGGAGCCTTGACGGCGGCGACCTTGAGGCCGCCACGCAGCTTGTTGACGACGAGGGTCGCCAGCGCTTCGCCTTCGATGTCCTCTGCGATGATGAGCAGCGGCTTCGAGGTCTGAACGACGGCCTCGAGGATCGGCAGCATGGCCTGGAGCGAGGAGAGCTTCTTCTCATGGAGAAGGATGTAGGGCTCGTCGAGCTCCGCGATCATCTTGTCGGCGTTGGTGATGAAGTAGGGCGAGAGGTAGCCGCGGTCGAACTGCATGCCTTCGACGACATCGAGCTCGGTCTCGGCGGTCTTGGCTTCCTCGACGGTGATGACACCCTCGTTGCCGACCTTCTGCATGGCTTCGGCGATCATGTCGCCGATGGCCTTTTCGCCATTGGCGGAAATCGTGCCGACCTGGGCCACTTCAGCGGAGCCCTTGATCTTCTTCGCGCGCTTCTTGATGTCCTCGATGGCGACCGCGACGGCCATGTCGATACCGCGCTTCAGGTCCATCGGGTTCATGCCGGCGGCCACGTTCTTGGCACCCTCGCGGACGATCGCCTGGGTGAGCACGGTGGCGGTGGTGGTGCCGTCGCCGGCCAGGTCGTTGGTCTTGGAAGCGACCTCACGCACCATCTGGGCGCCCATGTTCTCGAACTTGTCCTCGAGTTCGATCTCCTTGGCGACGGTGACGCCGTCCTTGGTGGTGCGCGGAGCGCCGAAGCTCTTGTCGATGACGACGTTGCGGCCCTTGGGGCCCAAGGTGACCTTCACCGCATTGGCGAGGATGTCGACGCCGCGCAGCATGCGCTCACGGGCATCGGCGGCAAAACGGACTTCTTTGGCAGCCATGTTGCTACTCCTGAAAAGTGATTGGATGAGTTAGACGGTTGATTGGCTCAGGCGGACTTCTTGGACGCCGGCTTGCCCTCGAGAACGCCCATGATGTCGCTCTCCTTCATGATGAGGTACTCGGTGCCATCAATCTTCACCTCGGTGCCGGACCACTTGCCGAACAGCACGATGTCGCCAGCCTTGACGTCGAGGGGGGTGAGCTTGCCGGACTCGTCGCGGCCACCGGGGCCTGCAGCGACGATCTCGCCCTGCATCGGCTTCTCCTGGGCAGTCTCAGGGATGATGATGCCACCCTTGGACTTCTGCTCTTCATCGACGCGCTTTACGACGACGCGGTCGTGCAACGGACGGAACTTCATGATGTAACTCCTCGTAATGTCGTCATTTTTTGAGGTTTTAACTGGCCAGTCCCTGCCGGGGGCCAGGCCTGTTAGCACTCGAATAGACCGAGTGCCAGCAGCTAGTCAGGAAATAGTGCGCAGCGCGCGCTCCGTCAAGGGGGCGAAAGCCAGGACGAGTTTAATTGCTGGACAATCTGAAGTGCGGCGATACGGCCTGGTAGAGGGTCCGGAAAGCTGTGAGCTTTGCCGCGTAGGCCTCGGCCAATGCCGGATCAGGCACGATTTCGGCTTCGACGGGAGGTTTGGGGCACACCGCCGCCGGTTCCTCTCCCGTTGCCGCAATGCGGGCCAGGCGGGTTGCGCCGAAGGCAGGGCCTGCTTCGGAACCGTCCTGCAGCAGCACGGTCTTGCCGAGGGCACTGGCGATAATCCGGCACCAGAACCGGCTCCGTGACCCGCCGCCATTGATGGCGATCCGGTCCGGCAGCGCACCGGTCTCCTCCAGATAGCCCTGCGCATCGGCGAGCGAGAGGGCGATGCCTTCGAGCACCGCCTGCGTCACCTGTGTGGGGCCGGTGGAGGCTGTGAGGCCGAACAGCACGCCCTTGGCATGGGGGTTGTTGTGCGGCGTCCGCTCGCCCGAAAGATAGGGCAGGAACAGCACGGGTGAGGGGCTGCCGGTGAAGGCCTGTTCCGTCTCATCGAGCAGTGTCCCGATATCGCTCCGGCCCAGAAGCCCCGCCGCCCAGGACAGCGCGCCAGCGCCATTGAGCAGGGCCGCCATCTGGAACCAGCGCTCCGGAAGCCCATGGCAGAAGCTGTGGATCAGGTGCTGTGGCGCAGGGTTGTAGGCCTCGCGCGCCACGAAATACTGCGTTGCCGTGCCGAGCGAAATGAAGGCATCCCCCTCGTTGACCGCGCCTGAGGCGATGGCCCCTGCCGCTGCATCGCCCGCGCCTGCGGCCACGATGGTGCCGGGGCTGAGGCCCCAGGCCCGGGCCACCGCACCGGTGAGCTGGCCGGACACGGCACAGCCCTCCAGAGCCGGCGGCAGCAGGCTCATGGCAATGCCGCAGGCCTCCACGATCGCGGGTGACCACTGGCGTTTCGCCCCGTCCAGCAGCAACGCGCCCGAGGCATCGCACATGTCGGTGGCGAAGCTCCCGGTCATGCGGTAGCGCACATAGTCCTTGGGCAGCAGCATCTTCCGCGCCCGGCGCATCACTTCAGGTTCATGCTTGCCGAGCCAAATCAGCTTGGGCGCCGCGAATCCCGGCATGGCGGGAACGCCCGCGATGGTGCCGATGGCGGGAAGCTTCCGGTTCAGCTCTTCTGCTTCCGCGAAGGCGCGCCCGTCATTGTGGAGGATGGCGGGGCGCAGCGGCAGGCCCGCCTCGTCCAGCAGCACCACGCCATGCATCTGCCCCGAAAGCCCGACCGCCCGGACACCGGACCATGCGGTCGCCCACTCGCGGCGGAGCTGGCCCACCGCCTGCTCAACCGCCACCCACCAGTCCTCCGGATTTTGCTCCGACCAGAGGTCCCTGGGGCGCGAAATGGCGAGCGGAGCGGAGGCGGTGGCAACAATGCGCTGCCGCTCGTCCACCAGCACAGCCTTGACGCTGGAGGTGCCGATGTCGATGCCGAGGAACATGGCTTTCCTCAGTCCTTCCGGGCCAGCAGCATGTAGTTCACGGCCATGTCGCGGCTCACCTTCCACTGGCGGGTGAAGGGGCTGTAGGTGACGCCCAGCTCTTCCTTCGTGGTGAGGCCGTTCCCGGCCAGCCAGTCCTTGAGTTCGGCGGGTGTGATGAACTTCTCCCACTGGTGTGTGCCCTTGGGCAGCCAGCCCAGCACATATTCCGCACCCACGATGGCAAGCCCGAAGGACTTGAGCGTGCGGTTGAGGGTGGCAACGAACATCAGCCCGCCGGGCTTCAGCATGGAAGCGCAGGTGGTGGTGAAGGCCTTCGGGTCGGCCACATGCTCGATCACCTCCATGTTGAGGATCACGTCGAACTGCTCGCCCGCGGCGGCGAGATCCTCCGCGGTGCCGACCCTGTAATCGATGTCGAGGCCCATCTCATCCCGGTGGACGCTGGCCGTCTTGATGTTCTTCTCCGATGGATCCACCCCGACGATGGTGGCGCCGAGCCGCGCCATGGGCTCCGTCAGCAGACCCCCACCGCAGCCGATGTCGAGAAAGCGCAGGCCTTCGAAGGGGCGGCGCTCCAGGGGGTCCCTCGCCATCCGGGCGCTGACCTGCTCCTTGATGAACTGCAGCCGTACGGGATTGAAGACGTGCAGCACCCCGAACTTGCCTTTGGGGTTCCACCATTCGGCAGCCATGGCCGAGAATTTTGCAACTTCCGAAGGATCGAGCGAGGGTGCGGAGGCGGTCATTTTCCAGTCCAAATTTCTGCTGTGGCCATTATTGCATAAGCGCAACTGGTCATCTATGAGTACGCCGCGCCGTTCCCGGGGGTTCAACCGTCCATTAGACTTGGCCACCAGCCGGACCCTTGCCCTGGGTTCCGGGCGGCGGGGGACATGAAAGGTTTGGCCGATGGGCCGTTTGGTAATGAAATTCGGCGGGACATCGGTTGCGGACATTGACCGCATCCGCAACGTCGCCCGCCACGTCGAGCGTGAAGTGAAGGCTGGCCACCATGTGGCGGTTGTAGTGTCCGCCATGGCAGGCACCACAGACCGCCTTGTCGGCTGGTGCCGCGAGGCAGCCGCTGTTCACGATGCGCGCGAATATGACGCGGTGGTGGCCTCCGGCGAGCAGGTCACTGCCGGCCTCCTCGCCATCGTCCTGCAGGACCTGGGGATCCCGGCCCGCTCCTGGGCCGGCTGGCAAATCCCGCTCAAGACCGATGGCGTGCACGGTGCAGCGCGCATTGCTGGCATCGACGGCGAGGAATTGCGCAAGCGCATGGAGCAGGGCCAGGTCGCGGTGATCGCCGGTTTCCAGGGCATCGGCCCGGACCGCCGCATCACCACCCTGGGGCGTGGCGGCTCCGACACCTCCGCCGTGGCGGTTGCAGCCGCACTTGATGCCGCCTGTGACATCTATACCGACGTCGATGGTGTCTATACGGCCGACCCGCGGATCGTGACGGGCGCCCAGAAGCTGGACCGGATCTCCTATGAGGAGATGCTGGAACAGGCCTCGCTCGGCGCCAAGGTGCTGCAGACACGCTCGGTTGAACTGGCCATGGTCTACAAGGTACCCCTGCAGGTGCGCTCGAGCTTCGAGGCGCCGGACTCAGCCAACCAGAACAAGCCCGACGGGACAGGTCCCGGAACACTCGTATGCGATGAGGAACGTATCGTGGAACAGCATGTGGTGAGCGGCGTCGCCTATTCGCGCGACGAGGCGAAGGTGTCGATCCGGCGGGTCAAGGACCAGCCCGGCGTCTCCGCGGCGATCTTCGGGCCCCTGGCCGAGGCCGACATTTCGGTGGACATGATCGTCCAGAACATTTCTTCCGATGGCGCCTTCACCGACATCACCTTCACGGTGGCGCGAAAGGATCTGCGCAAGGCCCTCGACGTGCTGAATGGCGTCCAGTCGAAGGTCGGCTTCGATACGCTCGCGCACTCGGCTGACGTCGCCAAGGTGTCGATCGTCGGCATCGGCATGAGGAGCCACGCCGGCGTTGCCGCCAAGATGTTCCGCGCGCTGGCCGACAAGGGCATCAACATCCAGGCCATCACCACCTCGGAGATCAAGACCTCGGTGCTGATCGACGAGGCCTACACTGAGCTGGCCGTGCGGGCCCTCCACACGGCCTACGGGCTGGACGCGAAGGTCGCCTGAGGCTCATGCGCCTGATCAGCCACCCCGTGACGATGTTCGGCCGCTTCAAAACGGCCCGCGTCTCCGTACGCGGGGACACCGGCTGATGGCAACCTCCGCCCTTGGCCCGCGTGTCCTGCTCAGGCGGCTCCGCGAGGTCATGGCGGAGCCGGTCGCGGCGCAGAAGCGCCTGGACAAGATCGTCCAGATCATCGCTGCCAACATGGTGGCGGAGGTGTGCTCGATCTACGTCATGCGGCCGGGCGACATTCTCGAGCTCTATGCCACGGAAGGCCTCAAGCGCGAGGCCGTTCACAAATCGAAGCTCAAGTCGGGCGAAGGCCTGGTCGGCACCATCGCCAATCAGGCCATCGGCCTCAACCTGTCCGACGCGCAGCAACACCCGTCCTTCAAATACCTGCCCGAGACGGGCGAAGAGATCTACAACGCCTTCCTCGGCGTGCCCATCATGCGCGGCGGCACGGTCATCGGCGTGCTGGTCGTCCAGAACCGCACCCGCCGCCATTACACCGAGGAAGAGGAAGAAGCGCTGCAGACCACGGCCATGGTGCTGGCCGAGGTCATCGCCGCTGGTGAATTGCGCGAGGTTGCAACCGAGGTCGCAGCCGACGTCGCCCATGTCAGGAGCCATCATCTCAAGGGCGATTCCCTGGCCGAGGGCGTGGCGCTGGGCCACGCGGTGCTGCATGAACCGCGCGTCGTCATCCAGAACCTCATCGCCGAGAACGTGCCACAGGAGAAGCAGCGGCTGGAGGACGCCGTGGCGCAGATGCGCGCCCATGTCGACGAACTGCTTGACGGTTCTGACGCCCAGCGCGGCGCCACCGAATATTCAGACGTGCTCGAGACGATCCGCATGTTCGCCCATGACAAGGGCTGGATGAACCGCATTCGCGAGGCGATCGATACCGGCCTCACGGCGGAAGCCGCCGTCGAGCGCGTGCAGAACGACAACCGGGCGCGCATGGCGCGGACGCCCGACCCCTATCTCCGCGAGCGCATGCATGACCTCGACGACCTGTCGAACCGCCTGCTGCGCATCCTGACCGGCGCCATCGCCACCGCGTCCCGCACGGATCTGCCGCAGAACGCCATTGTCGTCGCCCGCAACATGGGCCCGGCAGAGCTGCTCGACTACGATCGCTCGAAGCTGCGCGGGGTGGTGCTGGAGGAGGGCGGCCGCACCAGCCACGTGACGATCGTGGCGCGCGCCCTGGGAATTCCCGCCATCGGCCAGGCGGAAGGGCTGATCGACCTTGTCGATACCGGCAGCCCCATCATTGTCGATGGCGGCACGGGCGACATCTTCGTTCGTCCGTCCACGGATCTTCAGCGCGCCTATGCGGAGAAGGTACGATTCTATGCCCGGAAGCAGGCGCAATATGCGGCGCTTCGCGATGAGCCCGCGATCTGCCACTCGGGCGAGCGGATCGAACTCAATATCAATGCCGGTCTCGTCGTCGACCTGCCGCATCTCCACGATTCAGGCGCTGATGGCGTGGGGCTCTACCGGACGGAGTTGCACTTCATGCTGGCGAGCCGCTTCCCGCGGCTGGCAAGCCAGGTCCGGCACTATCGCACCATCATCGAGCAGGCGCGGGGCAAGCCCGTGACGTTCCGCACCCTCGACATCGGCGCAGACAAGGTGCTGCCCTATCTGCGCCAGCCGCGGGAGGAGAACCCCGCACTCGGCTGGCGCTCGATCCGCATGGCGCTCGATCGCCCGGCCCTGTTGCGGCTGCAAGTCCGCGCCCTCATGCTGGCTGCCGAGGGCGCGCCACTCAAGATCATGTTCCCGATGATCGCTGACGTGGAGGAGTACAAGCGCGCGGTGGAGGTGGTGGAGATCGAGAAGCAGTATTTGCTGAAGCGCGGACACCGGCTGCCTGAGCCCCTGAAGCTTGGCGCCATGATCGAGATCCCATCGCTGCTCTGGCAGCTCGATCATTTGCTACCGCTCGTCGATTTCGCCTCGATCGGATCCAATGACCTCGTGCAGTTCCTGTTCGCCTCGGACCGTGGCAACCCGAAGCTGGCGGGCCGCTACGATGCCCTGAGCCCGGCGGCGCTTGGCGCCATGCGGCTGATCGTCGAGAAGGCGGAGCGCCACGGCAAGCCCGTGACGCTGTGCGGCGAACTGGGCGGCAGGCCGCTCGAAGCCATGGCGCTCGTCGGTGTCGGACTCATCTCGATCTCGATGGTGCCATCGGCGGTGGGCCCGGTGAAGGCCATGGTGCTGTCCCTCGACCGGGGCAAGCTCTGGAAATTCATGGAGCCCTTGCTGTCGAGCCCGCTCCACACGCTTCGCCCCGAACTCATGGAATTCGCACAGCGCAATGGCGTGGTGCTTTAACGCACTCTCAGTCAACTGAGATCCGCATGCCTCGCGTCCTCTCCCGCAAGGCGGGAGAGGAAGGGGACCCAACGAAGTTGGGGAAGCTGAGGGACCACAGGCACGGCCGCCACGGTCTGTTTCCCCTCATCTGCCGCGAAAGTCACAAGAAATCCATCTCACGGCCTGCGGCACTACCGGATCATGTAAACCTTGCGGATGGTCTCGTGCACCCGGCAGGTGCCTTTCCAGTCCTGCGGGAAGAAGGCCACCGTGCCCGGCACGATCTCGATCACCTCGCCCGACTCATGCGTATAGGTGCAGCGGCCGAGCAGGAAGTGGCAGAACTCGTCCCGCGTCACATGGCAGTTCCAGTAACCCGGCGTGCAGATCCACAAGCCGGTCTCGCTCTCGCCGTTGGGGCCCTTGTGCAGCACCAGGCCGCTGGTCTGCGACTGGCCCTCGATCATGGTGGGGATGACACCCCAATCCTTGAACGGGCCAGGATGGCTCTCGGGCGCGGTGAGGTGGGGGGCGGAGGACTGAAGTGTCAGTGTCATGGTTTCTCTAGCTCAGCATGTAAACGTTGCGCATGGTTTCGTGCACGGTGCAGGTGCCCTTCCAGCCGGCCGGGAACAACACCACCGTGCCGGGCACGATCTCGATGATCTCGCCCGACTCATGGGTGTAGGTGGCGCGCCCTGAGACGAAATGGCAGATCTCGTCGCGCGGAATCTCCAGCGGCCATGTGCCAGGGCTGCACTGCCACAGGCCAACTTCCGGCTGGCCGCCCGGCCCCTTGTGCAGGAGCACGCCGTCGCTCTTCGACTGGCCGGCGATGGGGTTGGGCTGGAAGCCCCAGTCCTTGAGCGGCCCCGCATAGTGCGCGGGGCCTTCGAGGTGGGGTGCGGAGGAGGCGAGGTTCGTCGGCATCAGGCGGGCTTCCGGCGGGTCAGCGCGTCGATGACCTTCGCGGCCTTGGTGGGGCCGTGCTTGGCCCGCATCTGGCGCGAGGTCTTCTTCAGCCTGTCCTTCATCTTCTTGTCGGTCAGCATGGTCATGATTTTCCGCTGCAGCTCGTCCTCGGTCCAGTCGTAGCGGTCCAGCTTGAAGCCGTGGCCTGTTTCCTCGACGCGCGTCGCATTGTCATGCCCGTCCCAGACATAGGGCATGATGATGGCGGGCTTGCCGAAATAGAGGCATTCGGTGAAGGAGTTGTTGCCGCCGTGGTGGATCACTCCGTCCACCTTCGGAATGACCGAGGGCTGCGGGAACCAGCTGTCGATGATGACGTTGGGCGGCACGCCGGTGTACTGGTCCTTGTAGTCCCCGACATTGACGAGGGCCCGCACCGGCATCTTGCCGATCGCCGTGATGAGCCGCTTCAGCAGATCGACGTCGCCTGAGCCCAGCGAGCCGAAGCTCACGTAGAGCAGCGGCTCGCCCTCATTGGCCTTGAAGCGCGGCACCTCATAGGGCTTCTCCTTGCGCACGCAGCCCTCGAGATACTGGAACTGCCGTGCTGGCAGCTTGTGCCGCCGCTTGAACTTCACCGCACTCGGATAGAGCAGGATGTTCATGTGCGGGCTGGCCTCGAAGAACTGGCCCAGCGGATATTTCTTTTCCCCCACGGACTTGAGGAAGCTGTTGAACTCCTCGTGGATCGGCTTGATCACCGCGTTGAAGCGCTTGCGGTAGGCGGCGTGGGCCTTCGTGTCCTTGGCGCCGGCGCCTGAGAGATGCGGGGGAATGTCCGGATCCTCGATCTCGTTCTCCGAGCAGGAGATGATGCGCACCCACGGCTTGCCGTTCTGCTTCGCATAGCGCTTGATGGCCGGAAACAGGATCACGTTGTCGACGCAGACCACATCGGGCTTCACCCGGTCGAGAACGCCGGGCAGGTCCTTCTCGGCCCATTTGGCGGTCTCCACGATCATGCTCCAGCAGTCCTTCACGTAATTGTCGATCTGCTCGTAGGGGGTCTTGCGGAAGTTCGGAATGTGGCCGTTGATGAAGTCGACCCAGAACTTCGCCATCTGCTCCGGCGGCAGCGGCTCGGACAGGTTCACGGCATGCGCCTCGAAGCCATAGCCCTTGTAGATGTCGAGAAAGCCCGGATCCGAGAGAAACACCACCTTGTGGCCAAGTTTCTCCAGTGCCTGGCCGATGCCCACCGAGTTGAGCGCGGGGCCGAAGGCGGCCTCCGGGAACAGCGCAATCACCTTGCCTGGTTTTTTCACCGGCTTGCGCGCAGGGGATTTTTTCTTTGGCGCGGGCTTCGCCTTCGCCGGTTTCTTCGTAGCCTTTGCCATCGTTCCTCTCCCTCTGGCCGGATTGCTGCTCGTGTTCATGCCCCCGGAATGCGCCCCCGGTTCAGGCGCTGGGCGGTGAAGATCATCACGAAACTCACCACCATGACGACGCTTGCCATGGCGTTGATCTCGGGCGTCACGCCGAAACGGATCATGGCATAGATCTGCATCGGCAGCGTTGTCGAGGCCTGACCGGCCCCGGCGGTGAAATAGGCGATGATGAACTCGTCGATCGACAGCGTGAAGGCGAGAAGTGCCGCCGCGGCGACCGATGGCCCGATCAGCGGCAGGGTGATGCGCCGGAAGGTGGTGAAGGCGGAGGCGCCGAGATCGCGCGAGGCCTCGTTGAGAGACCAGTCGTAGGACCTGAGGCGCGCCCGGACGACGGCGGTCACGAAGGCGATGTTGAACACCACATGGGCGATCACGATCGAGTGCAGCCCCAGCGTGAACTTGATCAGCGTGAAGAACGAGAGCAGTGCGATCGCCAGCACGATGTCCGGAATGATCATCGGCGCGAAGAGCAGCGCATCGCGCGGGGCTGATGGCCGCGCCCGCTCCACGCCGAGTGCCAGAAGGGTGCCGATGACGGTCGAGATTGCGGTCGACCAGACGGCGACGATGATGGAGTTCCACGCCGCCCCGGTGATCTTCGCATTGGCGGCCAGCGCGCCATACCATTCGAGCGAGAAGCCGCCCCAGGCGGTGGGCATGCCCGACTTGTTGAAGGACAGCACCATCAGCACCGCAATCGGCAGGTACAGGAAGCCGTAGACGGCGGCCAGCCAGGCATCAAGTGCGCGCATGGCCGCCTCGGGCATGGAGCGTGGCGATGGCCTGCGCGAACAGCAGCACCATCATCAGCGCGATGAGAAGTGCGGAGAGCGCTGCACCAAAGGGCCAGTCCCGCGCGGAGAGGAACTGGTCATAGATGAGGTTGCCCACCATCTGGAACTTGCCGCCGCCGAGCAGATCCGGGGTCACGAAATTGCCGATCGACAGCACGAAGACGAAGACAGCCCCCGCCGCGACGCCCGGTGCCGTGAGCGGCAGCGTGATGCGCAGGAAGGTCTGCGCGCGCCCGGCGCCGAGATCGCGTGAGGCTTCCGCGTAGCTGGGGTCGAGGCGCTGCAGCGCGGAATAGACTGCGAGGATCACGAAGGGCGTATAGCTGTAGACCAGCCCCAGCACGACCGCGGGCCTGGTATAGAGCAGCGGCAGCGGCTCGGATGTGAGGCCCATGGTCGAGAGGGCGGCATTGATGAGGCCGGCCGGGTTCAGCAGCACGATCCACGCATAGGTGCGGATCAGGTAGTTCGTCCAGAATGGCAGGATGGCAAGGAACAGAAGGACGGTCTGCCGCGACGGCGGCGCCTTGGCGATGGCATAGGCGGCGGGATAGCCGATCAGCAGCGCGATGAGCGTGGCGCTGAGTGCCACCAGCGCGCTGTCGAGGAAGATCGAGAGATAGAGCGGGTCGAGGACACGGCGGATGTTCTCGAGCGTGGGTGCTGCCCAGTCGATGCCGCCATAGATGCCGCGCTCGAAGAAGATCAGCACGAAGACCAGCGCGCAGGGCAAGACCATCAGCAGTCCGAGCCAGATCAGCCCGGGCGCCATGAGGAGCCAGGATGCGTGCTGCGGCTTCATCGCGGGAGGGGTCCTCTCCCGGCTGTGCCGGGAGAGGCGTGTCTGCGTGTCACTTGGCGGCCATGATCTCGGAAACGCTGCGCGAGAAGGCCTTCATGCCGGCTCCCAGGTCGCGCAGCTGCTCGAACTTGAGGAGTTCGGCGGGCGTGATCGCCATGTTGGGGTATTGCGTGAGCATGGCCTTGTCGATGGCTTCCATGCCGGCCTTGTTCGGGCTCTTGTACATGATGTTCTCGACCACCCACTTGCCGTTCTCGGCATTGAGCACGAAGTCGATGAACTTGTGCGCCGCCTCGGGGTTCTTGGACGCCTTGGTGACCACGATGGCATCCACCCACAGGTCGGAGCCTTCCTTGGGGATCACGTACTTGATCTCCGGCTTCGCGGCGATGCCATAGTTGCACCAGCCGTCCCAGGCGTGGACGAGTGAAGCCTCACCGGAGACGAGCTTGGAGTAGAAGGTCGTGTCGTCGAAGGCCAGAAGCTGCCGCTTGGTCTCGATCAGCTGGTCGCGCACCTTGTCGAGATCGGCCTGTTCCGTGGTGTTGACTGACATGCCGTTGGCAAGGAAGCCGGCCGCCATCAGCCAGCGGTCGGTGGAAAGCATGGTGACCTTGCCCTTCAGCTCATCCGAGGGCTTCAGCAGGTCGTTCCAGCTTTCGGGCGAGCCCTTCACCAGGTCGGTGCGGTAGCACAGGCCCGTGGTGCCCCATGTGTAGGGCACCGAGAACACATTGCCCGGGTCATGCTTGAGCTGGGTTGCCTCCGGGTAGAGGTTGGCGAGGTTGGGAACCTTGGAATGGTCGATCGGCTGGACGAGGCCAAGGTTGTTGAGCGCCTCGGCGAAGGGCGAGGATACGAACAGCACGTCAAAACCCTCGCCGCCTGAAGCGGTGACCTTGCCCATGATCTCTTCATTGGTGGCATGCACCGCGATCTCGAGCTCGATTCCCGTGGCGGCCTTGAATTTCTCGGCCATGTCCTTCGGCATGTAGCCGTCCCAGTTCGAGATCACGAGCTTTTCCGCCATGGCGGCGGCAGGCGTCAGCAGCACCAGTGCTGCGCCAAAGACCAGTGAGTAGAGCTTTCTTGCCGTCATGTCGCTTTCCCCTTTTGTGAGCTGTTTTGTTGATTGGCCGGAAGACTATGTGAATTGCGTGCACGGGTCGAGACCCCCCCATGGCGGTCCGGCCTCACGGTGCCAGATCGTAGAGGATCTCGTTGCGGCGCAGGAAGCCTGGCGTGAACGGGTCGTTGTAATAGGCAAAGGTCGGCGTGCCGGACGGCGTCAGTCCGCGGGCCGCGAGCCACGCGAGAAGCTTTGCGTCCTTGGCCTTGAACAGCTCATCCGACCACCACCCACTGAACCTGATCGCCGCGCGCCGGGCCGGCGGCAGCGTCCGCAGCGCAACGTCCGCGCCGGCGGGCTTCGGCAGGCTGTCGAGGCCACGGGAGGCGGGCATGATGAACTGCACCGTCCAGGAATCGCCCTTTGCCTTCTGGGTCACGGGTGCTGTCATGGCGATCTTCCCGCCTTCGCGTTCCTTCGCGAAGATGTAGCGGGCCAGCGGGCCGAAGCCTGACCGCACGGCCTCATCCCGCGTTCCGGTCCGCGTCACCTCGGCCACGACGAGTTCCGGATAGGCGCGGATCTCGATGTCGCCGTCAGCCTCGGTCACCTGGTAGGGCGCGGTCTCGACGTTGCGCGTCTGCACGAACCAGAACAGCGCCACGCCGATGAGCACGGCCGCCAGGGCAAGCGCGGTGTAGAGCAGCATTTTCGGCGCCTTCCTCATGGTGTCCCTCTGTCCTGTCAATCTAGAGCGGCTGGCGATCAAATGGAATCCTTGTGACGGCTGATGTCTTCTCCCGCTCCTTCAGCGGGAGAAGAAGGGACCCGTTGCGGAACGCAACGGGGAGATGAGGGAACAAGGGCGCTGCATACAATTCGGAGCACCGCATTCCCTCACCTCCCCCAACTTCGTTGGGTCCCCTTCCTCTCCCGCGTTGCGGGAGAGGACGCTGGGCAAGCTGACCTCAACTGACTGACCGGCGCTCTAGCCAGTTCTGGCGCACTTCGGGAAGCGGGATGCTGTCGATGAGCGTCTGCGTGAACGGGCTGCGGGGAGAGGCGAACACCTCCGCCGTCCTGCCTTCCTCGATGATCTCGCCGCCGCGCATGATCACCACGCGCTCGCACAGCGCGCGCACCACTGAAA
>NZ_JBIICB010000090.1:0-14531 GCF_044239095.1 Aestuariivirga sp.
GTGAAACTGATACCATTGCGCATCCTTTCAGATTCGCACGTCAACAAGCCGTTGGGAACCTTCAATCGGACTCTTTTGTCCCGGCCAATCCACTAGCCCCAGCCGGACCAGCCACGCGGTGGAGGAGATGCTGCTGTTTCGCATGATGGCCATTGCCTGCGGCCACGAGGATGCCGACGACTGTGATGCGCTGCGCGATGACCCGCTGTTCAAGCTGGCGGCGGGCCGGTTGCCAGAGAGTGGCGCGCCGTTGTGCTCGCAGCCGACCATGAGCCGGTTCGAGAACATGCCTACCCGGATGGGAGCGGCGCGGCATGGCGGTGAGGCCTCACGGGTTCCGGAGCTCGCTTCGCGTTTGGCTCGCCGAGGCGACGGATGCGAGCCTTGAGGTCGCCGAGGCCCTCCGCCCGAAATAATCGACCGGCGATTGCTTCGCGTGAGCGGCCCGGCGTGTCTCACCGGGTTTCACGCAAAAGGCGCCGCGATTCCGGATCCAAACGAGCGCCGGAAAGAACCCTGCGGCGGCCCCTCAGCAAGGCTCTGGAGCGGGCGATGGGAATCGAACCCACGACATGCAGCTTGGGAAGCTGCCAGTCTACGCCTGAACTACGCCCGCGACGGTTGCGAGATCAGTCGAGTGGCGCGCGGGCGGCAAGGGGCATGCTTTCTGCTGGCGGTCTCGGAATCGCCGTCCGGACCATCAGAAGCGATAGCTCACTCCGGTGACCCAGAGATTATAGTTCTGCGGGCCCAGTTCGACGTTCCACTTGGTCGTCGGCCAATGAACTTCGTATTCGGTGCGTCCGAATGTGTAATCCGTTGAAGCGACATAGACGTGGCGGAATGGGACACGATCAGAGTCTGAGAAATCCCGATGGAAACCAGAAGATCTTAAAAGACATTCCATGGGTGGAAACCACCGCCTCATTCCATCGTTGGGCTGAGTAATGGCTCGACTTGAGGGGAGGCCCCTCTTTTTTTCCTCGCCTCCAGCCTTGCTACTCTGTAAAAACTGAACGTCAATGTGAGCCTTTGTAGACCGCCTTGAAGCGAGCTCGCGGTTCAGAAAATACAAGTGCTCAGCATACCAGGAGCAGGGGAAAACTATCGCCATGGCAAGCATCAACCGCCGCAGTCTAGTCGCTGCTTGTATCGTTCTGGGGTTATCGTCGGCACCGGCCTTCGCGGCTGACGATAAGCATGTCATCGTTCACTTGATGAAGGGCATGTTCGACACGCCCGACAATCCTCTGACCGTCGATCCCGTCGTTGTGCTT
This sequence comes from Aestuariivirga sp., assembly GCF_044239095.1. Classification (GTDB taxonomy): domain Bacteria; phylum Pseudomonadota; class Alphaproteobacteria; order Rhizobiales; family Aestuariivirgaceae; genus Aestuariivirga. Next base: position 1,278 of record NZ_JBIICB010000090.1, read on the forward strand.
GGTAACAATGCGATTGCAGGTTGGGTTCAGGGCGACAAGGGCGGGCGTGCTCTTCTCTGGCGCGTGGATGGTCAATGGCAGATTCGTCTCTGCAGTGGTGACGGCCTCAAGGATCCGAAGCTGCTTGAGAATGCGAATATTTCCGCTGCGGATGCCGCAACCCTTGTCGCCGAGCTGACCGCTGCTGAGGCGGCCCTTGATCCAGAAGTACTGGCAAAATTCTCCAGCTTCCAAGGCACGATGATGATCGATCCAGGCGCTGGCCATCAGGCTCATACGCACGGTTCCACAACTTCGGAGTAGCGTACTTAGGATTGGTCCACCGGGGACAGTCGATGAATACGGCGAGCCAGGGAAATTGACTCTCGCGGAATCATTTGTAGCGTTCAGCAACCAGCGTGAGGGGTTGTGCTGTATCGTTCGCTGAACCCACATCCGAGCTATGCCGAGTTTCTGCGAGGTGAGCCACGCCCACAACACTCGTAGCTCTGGAGCGTCAGATGTAGGGAATGAGCGGTGTTCGTGGGTGGTGTGACAGCAATCGAACCCACGACATGCAGCTTGGGAAGCTGCCAGTCTACCACTGAACTACGCCCGCGACGGTTGCGAGATCAGTCGAGTGGCGCGCGGGCGGCAAGGGGCATGCTTTCTGCTGGCGGTCTCGGAATCACCGTCCGGACCATCAGAAGCGATAGCTCACTCCGGTGACCCAGAGATTATAGTTCTGCGGGCCTAGTTCAACATTCCACTTGGTCGTCGGAAAATGAGTTTCGTATTCAGTGCGCCCGAATGTGTAATCCGTTGACGCGATATAGACGTGGCGGAATTCCGTGAAGATTGACCAGTTGTTGGCGACCGCAGCCTTGATGCCAATCTTGGCCTGAAGTGCGAGGCCAGCGGCGGATGCATCCGGTTCCGAGTTGAAATGATTGATTCCAGGCTCTGATGGGTTGGTTGAGTTGGATCCGTTGATGAACACGGCGCCATAGCCGATCCCGGCGCCTGCATAGGGAATCACGCGATCCGAATGTGGTGTTCGAAGATTGGCCACCGCATTGAGGAGGACGGCCCCCACGCTGAGTGGAAGCGAAACATATTGCGTGCCCAACGCCTGCGGATCGATATCGAGAACACCCTGGGGTTCAGCAGCGAGATAGAGACCCTCGATTTCGCCGGCAATGCCAACGCTCCATCCTGAGGGGGAAAGATCCCATTGATTGAGTTCATAGCCAAGTTGAACACCGGCAATGGGTGCGGAAACCCGGTCTGCCGAGCCCCTCGCATCAACATCAATATCTGGAAAGGGATCTGGGGTGATGACCGTGCCACGCTGTTGCATGCTGGCCTCACCGAGGAAGCCGAAGCCCCCAAACGCACCGGCATACAGGCTTCTGCTGTCTGAGATATCGGCAGCGGATGCGGCGTTGGACAGCGCCAGAACTGCCGCCAACGTGCATGTCAGCTTTGTCATCAAGCGCGCGCCCACCCGCAATCTCACGGCAGCTTGCCGTAGGCCGTTTGCGAACAAGAGCGTCTGGGCACCGCAAATCGGACCATTCCGATATTGCGATCCGGCACGAGACCGGTCACGGCTGCACCGGCTCACTTGCTGTAGTTTGCTGAAAGATATTTGATGATCTGCTTCTGGTCTTCATCGGTGATGGGTGCGCCCATCACATGCACCATCTTGGTCACGGTTTCTGTCCAGCCCTTTTCGTCCTGGATCGGCGAGTTCATCTGGATGAAGTCAAGGCTGTGGCAGGCTGAACAGTTGCCCTCCACCACGTCAAGACCATCGCCGGGTTTCAGGACGATGTCCGATTCGTCGGCGCGGACAACAGCGGTGCTCAAGGCCATGAGGAGAAGGGCGCCAGACACGGCAGATGTGATGCTTGACGTCATCATGCGGCCTCCACGTTCACGGTGTGGATAACATTGTTATGATAGCCTGACGGGCTGAAGATGAGCTTCGAGACCTGGCTCGCGCCCTGGGCGTTGGTGGCGCGTGCCATCACGGCATAGCGGCCGGGGCCTGCCGGGGTGAAGGGCAGCGACCATTGCCGCCATGAGAAGCGGCCAAGGTCCGGGCCAAGCATGGCCGGGCGCCAGGTTTGCCCGCCATCGGTTGAGACATCGACCTGCGTAATGCCGTGTCCGCCGTCCCAGGCTACGCCGCGCACGTCGACGGGCTTTCCGGCAACGATGGCCTGCCCCTCGCTCAGGCTGGTGATGAGCGAGTTCACAACCATCTCGGTGATGGGCGTGTTCTTGCTCGTCTCCTGCGTGATGAAACGGTCGGTGAAGGAATAGACGCCGAGTGGCACGCGATAGGCCTTCTCCATCCAATAGCCGCCCTGCGGCTTGGTGAGGGCGTTGATGTCGGTGACCTGCTTGATCCAGTAAGTTGCCATCCAGCCGGGAACGATGAGGCGGGCCGGATATCCGTTCCAGTGCGGCAGTGGCTCGCCGTTCATGTGCGTGGCGATCATCGTGTTGTCGTCCAGCGCCTTCCAGGCCGGAATGGACTTGACGAAGTCGGGCGTTTCCTCAACCGCGCCTGACTCGCCGCCATTGAAGGCAATCTCGATCGCGTCCGCCGTGACGCCGGCCTTCGCGAGAATGTCTTTCAGCCGCACACCCTTCCATGTGGCATTGCCCATGGCGCCATAGCCCCACTGGACGCCCATCACATGAGGGTCTGAAAGGCCGCGGCGGTTTCCGGCGCAGTGGCAAAGCGCAGCAATCTCTACCTGCTCAAAATCCGCCGCAAGCTGTGCCAGCGAGAGCTCAAGGGGTGTTGATGCACCATCCCCGCCAACCTTCAGGCGCCACTCGGCCGCGTCTACCTCCGGGATGTTGGAGAGATGCCAGCGCACGAAGAACTGGTCATTGGGCGTGAATGCCTGTTCGAAGGTGTCGACCGGTGTTTCATAGTTGGGCGGGCGATAGGACCGCTTGATGAGCGGCTTCTTGCCAGGCAGCGCATCGAGAACCGCAGCGTCCCGTGCGCCTGATGGCAGTGCGGGGGAAACAGGGTCAACCGTGGCGGCCAAGCCTGTGCTGCCCGCCATGCGGGCAAAGCTTCCATAAACAGCAAGCGTGGCTGCTCCATTGAGCAGCCGCCGGCGGGTGAACATGCGGGACATCCTTTCGCTGTTAAACATCCGGAGGCTCCTGGCCTGCGTGTGCCGTGAGACAAACCGATTGTGTGGTCATACAGTAGAATGATCAGTTCAGGCAGATCAACAAGCATCTGCCGCACAAGCACTGGCAATTACAATCTTGCGTCCTCTGCAGGCTCAGGTGCTGGACATGAGCGTGATCCGGAACATCGAGATTGCAATCGAAAGCACGGCACTCAGTTTAGAATTTTTATTCTTTCACGATACCATACCCAGCATATGACAGTTATTTGTCGAGGCGCGACAGGGCCTCAAGGGGGGGGGGGGCAGCCAGGAGGTGCGTGGCGGCGCGATCACCACATGCTGGCCGCAGCCCGGCCCGGCCAGTTGGCGTCATAATCCGCGCCGTCAATTTTCTTGGCTGTCATCGCCTCGAGGATCTGTCCCGGGCTTGGAAGGCTGGCAGGATCGGGCCAGCTCGCCGGGTTCCACAGGCTGGCGCGCAGCACCGCGCGCGCACACTGGAAATAGCAGGTGGTAATCTTGATGACGATCGCCGTGCGCGGGGGCTTGCCCTCGACTGCGAGGCTGGCGAGCAGTTCGGCATCGGCTGTAATCGTTGCATGGCCATTGATGCGGAACGTGGTGCCAGATCCCGGAATGAGAAACAGCAGCGCCACCCGCGGATCGCGCACGATGTTGCGAAGGCTGTCGATCCGGTTGTTGCCCCGCCTGTCAGGAAGAACGACAGTACGGTCGTCCAGCACACGCAGAACCTCGCGGGCATCGCCACGCGGACTGCAGTCGAGGCCTTCCGGCCCGGCTGTCGCAAGCGCCAGAAAAGGCGAGGCTTCGACGAGGCGGCGATACTCAGGCGTCAGCGCCGTCGACTCCTTGGCAGTCGAGGCCAACGCCGGTTCCACACCATAGATGCTTTCGAGCTGCTCGACTGTAAGGATTCCGGTCATTGATGGCGCTTCCTGCTGTGTGGACCCGTAGATTGGACGTGTGACAGTTTACTGAAGGCAGGCCTGCGGACGCTGTCCACTTCGATCAGGCGCGGGATGGTCGTTCCTGGTCATCGGGAATCAAAGCTGCGGCAAGTATCACAGGCAATTGCTGCCCTACGGCCGCTTACCGTCCGCGATGGGCCGGAGATGTGTTGAACCCGGCGGGGCGGCAATGGGCGGAATGCCATTCATTCATGAGGTCCAGTCAATGACTTCACATCACATCATGCGAGCCCGTAAGGCGCGCTCAGTCACATCTCCCAGCACGATCTGGTCTGCGGATATATATGGCGGCCGAATACAACTCAGCTGACGCCACAGAGGTTGTTCCATCGCTGCCGCCGGTGATGAGGACATTGCCATTCAATAGCCTTGTCGCCTCATGCCGCCACCTGGCAGTCGCCATGGAGGCCGTTGACGAAAAGCGTCCTGACAACGGGTTATAGAGCTCAGCGGAGGCAAAGGCGGTCCCGACGCCATCATAGCCGCCGGCAATCAGAACGTCACCATTCGGGAGAAGGGCTGCCGTGTGGCGCCCGCGTGGGGTTTGCATGGAACCATTGGAGATGAATTCTGCTGTCCGGCTCTTATACGTATCAGCCGAAGCCAGCGCTGCGTTATTGCCGCCATAGCCGCCCGCGATGAGTACCCTTCCATTGGACAGCATGGTCGCGGTCGGAAATCGCCGCGCCGATGACATGCCGTCCGTGGAGTCAAAAGTGCCCGTGACCGGGTTGTAGATCTCCGGCGCATTCATATTTCCGGAGCCGTCGATATTGCCATCCAGTCCATTGTATCCGCCGGTCACCAGAACGCGGCCATCCTCCAGCCGTGTCGCCGTATGATTTCGGCGGCCGGCCGTCATGAAACCAGTGGTGGCGAAGGTGCCTGTTGTGGGATCAAAGATCTCTGCGCTGGCCAGCGGACAGCAGTAGCTATCGACCGTATAGCCGCCAACAACCAGAACCTTTCCGTTCTTCAACAGAGTTGCAGTTGGATTTATGCGGGCAAAGTTCATGGGGGACGTCGAGGTCCACCGCCCCGTTCTGGGGTTGTATATTTCCGCGGTGTTGACCCCTATTTTCAAGCTGTTTTCGCCGCCAACCACCAGCACGCGGCCATCGCGAAGGCGCACGGCGGCTGCCGCAAGCCGCGGCTTTGACATGGAGGCCGTGGCTTTGAATGCATTGTTTGCCGGAGAGTAGATCTCAGCTGTGCTGAGAACGGCCGGTGACTCCACGCCAGCTCCAACGCCACCTGCAACCAGAACTGTGCCATTGGCGAGCAGTGTCGCCGTATGCAGCGACCGGGCTGATGTCATGGATCCCGCCGTCGAAAAGGCGCCAGCCCGCAACAACCGGCTATTGTCACTGCAGGGAGCTTCACCGGCACTCACGGGCGCCGCCACAAGAAGTGCTGCCAATGTCAATGCGGCTCTGTATGCAAAGAGCGAGCGCCCAAGTGAAAGCATCGGCACGATGAACTCCCAAACATCGTTTCTGACCAAGGATCGATTGCCCATCGAGACAGTGGATGCAAGCGATATCTGTCCGCAGTCTGAAAGCTGCGATCGCCTGATGACCGCGGCAGGGGTAACTGGCGGTGTGAGCTGCCGTCTGCTAAGCTGAACAGGCCAGAGCCGCAGAACGCCTCGAGAGATTGATTGCAGGAGATTGCTTGTGGAAGCATTGTTGGCCCTTGCCACTGTGGCAGCGATTTCCTGCGTTGGCATTTTAAGCCCTGGCCCTGATTTCATCGCTGTCAGCTATGCCTCCATGACGGGATCCCGCCGGGATGCTGTTGCGGTGGCGGCAGGGGTTGTGGCTGGAAACGGCATCTGGGCCGGTGCGGCCCTGCTCGGTGTTGGAACGCTTTTTGCCCTGTTTCCGTCTGTCTTCATTGCGATCAAGACGCTCGGTGCGCTTTATCTCCTGTGGCTTGGCGTGCAGCTTCTGCGCAGTGCGCGGAGGCCATTTCCGGCAGGCGGGCCGGGGGCAATGTCAGGTTCTCTGGCAGCAAGGTTCTCAAAAGGCCTCTCCACAACCATGTCGAACCCCAAAGCCGCTGTTTACTATGCATCGGCGTTGTCATCTGCCGCTCCCGCAGCAGCCAGCGTCACGCTGTTGGCCGGCATGCTGCTGACTGTCATTGTCATCGCCTCCGTCTGGTTCACAACGGTCGTCTATGTCCTCTCCACCCCGAGAGCAGCGGCGGCCTTCAGGCGTTTCAAAGTCTACTTCGAGTCCTTCTTTGGTCTCTTGCTTGTGTCATTTGGCCTTCGGCAGATGGTCGCCCGCTTCTTGTGACGGCCAGTGGCCTTGCAATGGGCGTCGCACCAGCGGCATTCAACTTGATAAGCTGTCACTTATGACGAAGCCACGCGCAGACTGAGAGGGCGAGCGGCAGGGCCGAAATGGGCTTGCATCGGCCTTATCCTGCAGTTAGCTTTTGGGCATGATGAAGTTCCTTGTTGGATTGCTTATCGCCATTTCTGCACTCGGACTTGCAATGTCCGGCAGTGTCAGCGCATCACCAACCCTGCGTCAGGCTGGTGTTATGACCGTATGCAGCTACACGCAATTTGCCCCGATTTCTTACGGTCATGGCGAAGGTTATGAGGCCGATTTACTGCGTGCCATCGCTGATGAATGGCGTGTGGGGATAGAATTCATCCCGATCGAGCAGTTTGACGGCATATGGCTAACGCCATCCCGGTTGGGATGCGATATCGCAATTGGCGGTATCACGCCAACTCAGGAAAGAAAGGATCAGGGCGCCGTCTTCAGCCCGACGACTGCATCATTCGCGCAATCTCTGCTCGTCAGGCGCGCTGACCACGATAGCGGACGGATCATCAGCTATAAATCATTTCTGGACACGAAAATGATCATTGGCGTGGTCCCGGGTACAACGGGAGAGTCCTTTGCGTGGCAAAGAGCAGAAGAGGCAGGTCTGCCTCGAAGCGTATTCAAGCAGTATTCCGGTGAGGACGAGCTTCTCGCTGCCCTGAAGCGAGGCGAGATCGACGCGATCGCCCGTGGGGAAGTTGGCAACCGTTATCAGCAAGGCCTCGACGCAGAGCTTTTAACGATCGATCTTCGCGACTTTGGCGAGGGTTTCGCAATGTCACTGGATCCTGCGAACACGGATTTTCAGAAGCAGTTTGCCGAAGCCCTCGCAAGCGTTACGCAAAGCGGAACCATCGGCTTCGCGCAGTGGACGGCTAATCATGGCGTGTTCAAGCAGTAAGCTTCCAGATCATTGAGCCTCCCAAGCGCGGGCGCGCATGTTCCGCTAGTGATGAAAGCCATTGCTACCACTGCATGTAGCTTGGGAAGCTGCTATTATGCCGCTTAACAACGCCCGCCGTAGCTGCGTTTCTGATGGTCCCCGCGCGTCATGCTCTTGATGAAAGACTGCGCAGCAACATAGCTGGGCCAGAGCTCGATGGGAATTTCGGTATCTGCACCACCGGGCTCATCGCCGCTCTTGTAGGTCGCCCCGGGTAAGTTGGGAGCGACATGAACGATCACACGTCCTCCGCAAGACCGTGTAAGCATGTTTTCCCTAAGCAGCATCGCAACGCCAGATCATGATCCGCAAACGCGGAACCCCTTTGCGGCAAGTTCATGCGCTTGCCTATTGACAGGCAAATAGGCGTATTATATCGCTCGGCCAAATAAAATAGATTTGCCGGTATAAATGCGAATAAGGGCATTTGGTGAAGCTCCCTCGCGGGGCTTTTTACGGTAACAGGGTTCAACAAGGCTCCCCAAGGGGCAATGCGTGAGACCTGTGGAATGAAATTGAGATGGAGAATGGTATGGCAAGTCTGGGCAAGGTTCTGAGGGTGTTCTGCCGCAATCTGGTGCCAGGCTTGCTGGTCATGAGTTGCGTCATGGCCAGTGCTCAACTGGCGATGGGCCATGATACCGCTGAAACGCAAGACAGCAGCCACCCCACCGTATTCAAGACGGTACCGACCGGAACGCCAACGAACAGACCGGGAAGGGGTCTTCAATTCCTATGCTTCCCCGCACTTACTGCGCTGAATGATGGTAAACCCCCAGTTTACACGGAGGTAACGACTCCCTGGGTTGATGGTCTTTACATTTATGTATCGAAAATTCTCTATGTGGAGGGAAAGGTAACCTGGCCCAATCGTCAGTTCAAAGAGATACGGCGCTTGTTCACCCGCCGCTTTGTCGGAAACAGTTTGCCAAATCACATAACGGGTGAGTTTCCGGTCAAACCAGGTACTCCGGCCTATGATTACTATGTCGCAGCGCCCGCTGAGAGCCCCTATGAAACGTCTGACCAGATACCTATCTCTGCCTATGACCTGGACATAACTGTTCCAAGGTTTCCGACTTACAACTCGGTGCCGACATGCATTGATCGTTTGGTATCCGGCGTGGCGACACAAACCGGCATCACCTGGCACATAAACATTGCTCCCTCCTCAGCAACTACTTTTGCTGATCCGATCGCTGTTCTGCCACCAGACGAATGCTTTGGTCACCCTTACAACGATCCGGGCACACCTGAGGGTATGTATCACTATCATGGATGGTCGTGGAAGTGCTTCCCGGACCAGGGAAAACCAAATGAGCACTCCCCGCTCTTTGGCTATGCTCTCGATGGCTTCGGCATTTATGGACCAAAGGACGTTGGCGGAAAACTCGTGACCAATGCCGAACTTGACGAGTGCCACGGTCATTTTGGCGTGGTGAGTTGGGAAGGGCGCAGGAAATTCATGTATCACTATCACTTGAATAACGAATTCCCCTATGGACCAGGATGCCTGAGGGGACGTCCTCTGAGGGGACGTTAACAACTTGGTGCCGCTGTAGCCGACCAGACGAGGAACTGCAGAAGGCGCCGGGTTCCTCGTTAGTGATCGCTCCGAGATACAGCCGATAGCCACTGATGCCGTGGATCCAAGATGATCTGCGGCATTTTCTTTTCCCCCTCTGTCATCACCAGAATTGCGACGGTCGCCCAAAGAACTGCAGAACGCTACCCTACAGCCAAACTGCTTCTCTGCCGTGTCTTCGAACGATCTGCAGAAGTACCGTGATCATTCCATGAACAGTGAGCGCAGGATGTTGGCGAGAAATGCGGTATGTTGCCGGGCGTAGGCCTCGTCCCGGACATCGACGCCGAATGTGCTCATCATTGCTCTCTGGTTCACGAACGGGAACGTTGCCGCTCCCATGAACGCCGGGACCAGATGCTCGGCAGGGATCCGCGTCTTGCCGTTGCGCAGTATGCCGTTGAGGATATCAACGACTGCACCCGCCGAAACAAGGCTTGGCTTTTGCAGCACGTTCAAGAGGTAGTCACTCCGCGGGCCGGTTGACCTTGCTTCATCATCGATGATGCTCACGATGTAGAAGAAGCGAAAGGCAAACTGCACACTCGTGGCGGCCAGCATGGCGATGACCTGTTCCGGCGGCAGGCCGATGGCAGCCGTACGGAAGGCCTCCAGCTCCTTCAGCAGCGCGCCGGATGCCTCATCAATGACCGAATACCAGAGCTCCTCCTTGGAGCTGAAGTGGTAATGGATGAGAGGCTTTGCGACGCCAGCCAGGGTGGCGATCCCGGCGATGCTGGTGCCCTCATAGCCCTGACGGGAAAACAGCATGAGCGCAGCGTTCCGGATCCTGTCAATGGCCGGCGGCACGTCGGCTGAAGGGCGGCCGCGTCTCGTCCTTTTCGGCTTGGCAGGTTTCCTGGTCATTGTGCAGCTCGTCTACGTGAAACCAATGTGTCGGTCTTCAACTATTGCGTGACCTGTCAGTAGTCCTGCAAGTGACTGCGATCAATGGCGTTTCTTCTGATGGGATGAGGAGATTCCGTCCCCTTCGGTGGAAGGATCAGAGAGAGTTCATTCTCGGCCTCCAGATTGAAAGCCTTGATGTCAGTTTCAATGAGTACGTCATGCGGGATCGTACAAGCGATATGACCCCGGCCATTGTCAGCCCCCAGCAACGCCATCACAGTCTCGGACCTTGAGCAGACGAACGGCGGGCGATCATCAGAAATCCCTGGAGCATTCGCCCTCCAACCGTGCAGTCACGCCAGCGGAAGCTGGCATGACGATGAGAATTGATCTCAGCCGCCCGCGGGCTGGGGCTTACCGCCGATGGCGAGCCCCATCGGCAATTCGTCGCTCACCGCCTCAGCACCCATCGCGCGGTAGAAGGCGATGGCCGGGGCGTTGATGTTCCAGACCGTCCATTCCATGCGTCTGCAGCCACGCGCCCGCGCGATGTCTTGAGCACGCTGGAACAGAGCGCGTCCCGCGCCTTGCCGCCTGGCCCCCTGGCGCACGAAGAAATCGCTGATGACCAGTGTGCCGCAATAGTGCTGCGTGTTGAACCCGAAATGATAGAGGAGATAACCCTGCGCCACGCCATTTTCGAGGGCGATCAGCCCGTCGAAGAAGCGGCCGCCGCCGAAGCCTGCCGCGGCAAGCGATGTGCCAGTCTTCTGCGCATCGATGCGGCAGCGCTTGCCCTCCATGCGGGCCAGCATCCGCTCGAACTCAACCACCATGTCGCACAGCACGGGCATGTCACGCCGCGTGATGCGCCTGATCTTCATCGCCGTGCCGGGTCGAAGGGCTTGAAGTGCTTGGAGAGCTTGAGCCCCTGCCGCTGGTAGTTCGATCCGATGCCCTGGCCATAGACGCGTTCGGGGGCCTCGGTGAGCGGTTCATAGACCAGCCTGCCGATGATCTGCCCATCCTCGAGGATGAAGGGCACCTCGTGGCTCCTCACCTCCAGCACGGCGCGCGCGCCCTCGCCGTGCCCGGCGCTGTGGCCGAAGCCGGGGTCGAAGAAGCCGGCGTAATGCACGCGGAACTCGCCCACCAGCGGGTTGAAGGGCACCATCTCCGCCGCAAAGCTTGGCGGCACGCGCACGGCTTCCTTGGAGGCGAGGATATAGAACTGGTCCGGGTCCAGCACCAGCGAGCCGCGCTGCCAGATCGGCTCCCAGAAATCATGGACGTCGAGTGCAGCCTTGCGGTCCACATCGATCAGCCCTGCGTGGCGCTTGGCGCGGAAGCCCACCGGGCCGTCGGCCTCCAGCGTCGAGAGGTCGACGCTCAGTGCGAGGCCATTGTCGATGTTGACCTCGCCTGACGCGATCAGCCCTTCCTTCTCATGCAGCGCGCGGATCAGCTGGTCGGTGGCGAGCGAGGCGCCCGCGCGGAAGCGGATCTGCGACAGGCGTGATCCTTCGCGCACCAGAATGGGGAAGGTCCGCGGCGAGATCTCGGCATAGAGCGGGCCCTCATAGCCCTCCGGCACCTTGTCGAATTCCTGGGCGAAATCGGTGATGACGCGGGTGAAGATGTCGAGCCGCCCGGTGGAGCTCTTGGGGTTCGCCGCGGCGGCAACACCCTTGGGCAGGGCCAGCTGCTCCTGCAGTGGCACGATATAGACGCAGCCCGTCTCCAGCACCGCGCCCTCGGTAAGCGGCATGCGGTGCAGGGCAAGCTCCTTGACGCGCTCGGCCACGGTGGCGCGCCTGCCGGGCAGGAAGGAGGCCCGCACGCGATAGGCCCAGCTGCCCAGCCTGAGGTCGAGGCTCGCCGGCTGGATCTGGTCGCCGTCGGCCGGCCTGGCAAGGCGGATCAGCCCCTGCTCGCAGTATTGGGCGATGGTGCGGGCGGGCAGAATGCCCTGGCGGCTGTCAGCGTTGGTTCCCATGGCCACCACATGGCGGAAATGCCGCGGCCTTGGCAAGCTTCGCTGTGGAAAACCTCCGCCGATGGGCTAAACTGCCCCCATGTACGAGCGCATCACCCGGGGCGTGAAGGTCATTGTCCGCCCGCAATATCTCGACGGCCATTCCAAGCCGGAGGAGGGCCATTTCGTCTGGTCCTACAGCGTCACCATCGAGAATCACGGCCGGGAGACGGTGACGCTGCGCACCCGCTACTGGAAGATCACCGACGCCACCGGCCATGTGCAGGAGGTGCGCGGCGCAGGCGTGGTGGGCGAGCAGCCGGTCTTGAAGCCCGGCGACAGCTATAGCTACACCTCCGGCTGCCCGCTCAAGACCTCGTCGGGCTTCATGGTCGGCGCCTACCAGATGCAGCTTCCCACTGGTGAATTCATCAATGTCGAGATTCCCGCCTTCTCGCTCGACAGCCCCCACGAGAAACACCCCATCAACTGAGTGATCATGACAGGCAAGACCTATTCCACCGAGGAGATGCTGGCGCACCTCGTCTCCTTCGACACCACCAGCCGTGACGGCAACATCCCGTTGATCGCGTTCGTCGAGGATTATCTCGACGGCTGGGGCGTGCCCCATTTCCGCGTCGATTATGAGGCCAACCGCAAGACCAACCTCTTCGCCACCATCGGGCCGCAGATCGCGGGCGGCATCGTGCTCTCGGGCCATACCGACGTCGTGCCGGTGGACGGCCAGCCCTGGACGAGCGACCCCTTCGACCTGACGCAGCGCGGCGAGCGCCTGTTCGGACGCGGCACCTGCGACATGAAGGGCTTCCTAGCCGTCTGCCTGGCGGAGGTGCCGAATTTCCTGAAGGCCGGGCTGAAGTCCCCCATCCACCTGGCACTCTCCTGCGATGAGGAGGTGGGCTGCAAGGGCGTGCGCCCGCTCGTTGCCCACATGCGGGACAATCTGCCCAAGCCCCGCGCCGTTATCGTCGGTGAGCCGACCTCCATGAAGGTGGTCAACGCCCACAAGAGTGCTGTCACCTTCGCAACCGAGGTCACGGGGCATGAGGCGCATTCCAGCCTCACGCATCACGGCGTCAACGCCATCCTGGTGGCGGGTGAGCTGCTCTCCGAGATCTCCCGCATCCGCCAGGACATGATCGCCGCGGGCGATCCCACCAACCGCTTCGATCCGCCCTATTCCACCGTGCATGTCGGCGTCATCGAGGGCGGCACCGCCAAGAACATCATTCCGCGCCGCTGCGCCTTCCAGTGGGAGACACGCCTTCTTCCCACGGCGGACCCCGGCGAGGTTCCCCGCCGCATCGAGGATTTCGCTAGAAGCCTGGAGCCCGCGATGAAGTCCGTGGCGCCCGAGGCCGGCATCGCCACGGAAGCCGTCAACCGCGTTCCGGGCCTGGC
>NZ_JBIICB010000360.1:0-3632 GCF_044239095.1 Aestuariivirga sp.
GACGCACTCGATGCTTGCGACCGTGAACATCGAATGTCGCAGGGCCGCCGCCCGACGTTGCTGGTCTACCGTATCATCTGCACCGATGAGGATGCCATGAACTGGCCGGAGGAGGATATTGGCAACCTGCGGGTGGCGCTGAACGCGCTGGTGCGGTTGTTCCGGATGTGAACTCCGGCGACAGGCGTGGAGCCGGGGCCGGTTGTATTCCAGCCCCGCTTTTCCGACTCGACAGCCGAAATTGTTCCTTATATGTTCCAGTCATCAGTTTGGAGCAAGATCATGGCTAATGTTACGTATTTCGTCATGGTGCCCTTCAAGGACGCGGAGGGCGAACTCGTCGCTGAGCAAGGCGTGCAATGCCCTTCGGAGGGGTCTGCCAAAGCCCAGGCGCGCAGCGCCGTGGCCAGGGGCACCGTCGGTGCGATTGCCTTCAAGCGCTCCGGGGATCCCAACATCGGCGAGTACAGCGAGGCCGTGCTCATCTGCAGTGAAGGCAATCTGCCGGATGGCGTGATGGAGATGCTGGCGGCGTGAGACGAATTCTGATTCTCTTGGGTCAGTGTTTGCTTACATATTTCCTTGTACATCAATGAAGCGCTCGCATACGGGCCTGAACTGGTCCTTGTAAGCGAACGATGTCACTTGCTCGGCCGCTAACACCGTACAGTTCTTCGGACGTAGAAGACTGGAGCGTCATTGGTGGAAACGTTTCCTGCTTCAAAACTCCAGTGAGTAGGACAGCGAGGCACTAACTGCTTCAAGATTGCCAATACGTTCGTAGACCGCTCGGCCGTTGAATTTGCCATCTGCTGGTCCGCTAACTGCGACTAGGTAGATGCCCGCCGACCAACCACACTCGTCAGTTTTTCCATCTGCGATTGTTCGCTCGCAGACAATGCTGGGAAGAAGGCCTATGCTTGTCGTTCCGTCCAAATTGACCGGGAAGCGCACTTCGGGAGTGAGTCGTAGAACCCCAAGCGCGACGTGATCTACATCCAGATCCTCGTTTTCGGAGCGTCCATCCAATCTGGCCTTGAACGTGATCTCTCCAAGATCACTGTTTCCATATGCAAGAGAAACGGTGGGCAGGAAAATGAAGCTCGAAACCTCGATGTTACCCGTTAGGGCAACGCCAAACTGCCAGGTGAGTGTTTCGTAGTCGCTGTCGAGAGACAGCGGCTCGTCATTCATGGAAAGAATACTCTGCCCATATCCGATTGAGGCATAACCATCCGCATAGAGAACTTCTCCCAGTTGCGTGATGCCATACAATCCGCTGAGGACTTGCCAGCTCTTCTCTTCACCGCTGAAGTTTCCGTTGAAGTCGGATGAAGTCAGCTGTCCTCCGATAAACGCTCCGGCGAGGGAACTTGGTCCCACAAACACATCGCGTGCAATACGCACATCAGCCGCGCCAAGCAGGTCTTCATTGTCACCTGAGAATATGTCGATGCTGCTGGTCAGGACCCATGCTGTTGCTTCCTGTGGTACAGCGGCTGTCGGCCAGACGCTTAATGTTTCGCTTGCGGGCGACGAACTTTCCTGGTCGATCACTGGAGTTATCAGGCGGTTCCGCGCATCTTCAACCATCCGGGCATTTGCCTTGATGGAAGCGGAAAGCCGCTGCCTCACTTGGCTGCGAACCACCTGCTTCACGTCATCTCTCAGCGCGTCAAACGCAGTGCCCGGAGTTTGTGGAAGTCGCAGAACAAGGTAAAGGGTCGATTCCCCTTGTATGTTGTAATCGGCCAGAGTGCGTCCGTCCTCGAGCTGCTTTCCTGCAAATATCAGCCGTTGTTGGTCGGGGGGAATGCCTTCCTTATCCTGGATCTTAGTCTTAACATTCTCGATTGCATCGCTGGCTTCGACATCGAGTGTGATCGTCTTGCCTGTCAGTGTCTTGACGAAAATCTGCATTGCCTCCGCCAAGCCCGAAGAGAGGAAAATGAAGATGCAGGCTGCGATGATTGTGCGGAACATGAGTGGATGAACTATCAGACAACTATGCTGTATCCGACGCTAGACGTGGATCCGCACTAAGGGCAACAAATTTCTTGTCTTCAAGAGGTACAGCTGGCGCTTGAAGATCTGGTAGCAACAATATCACCGCTTCATACACTCTGGGTGTAACATAACCTGTCATGGGCATGATGGTGAGCATGTTACGGCTCTGCTGGCGCCATTCCGTTCATATGTAGTGGCGATCGTGAGTCCGGTGAATTCAGCAAAGCGATTCTGGTCTGGAAGAAAGGCAATCTGCCGGATGGCGTGATGGAGATGCTGGCGGCGTGAACACTTCCAGCCTCAGGCTTTTGGTTCATTGAGGCGTTTGTGGAGGTCCTTGCCGCACCTGAATGTGGGAATACGCTTGGCGCAGACATCGACGGCGGTGCCGGTGCGTGGGTTACGGCCCAGGCGGGCCTCGCGTGATTTGACCGTAAATGCCCCGAACCCGCGCAGTTCAATGCGGCCACCTGCCAGCAAAGTGTTCGTGATTTCGTCGAGAACGATATTCACGATGCGATCGACGTCCTGGATGTAGAGGTGAGGGTTCTTGTCTGCGAGTTTCTTCGCAAGTTCCGACTTGATCATGCATCATACTCCCAGGCAAACTCTCCAAGGCAACGCTGCCAAAGCGGGGACAAAGGGTCAAGGCTGCGGGCTGTTTGAGCAAAGGCGCTTCCGCTGCGTGACCCACAAGCGGGATCCTGCGGTTTTCCTCCGAAGTTCAGGCTGAGCACCAGGCTGACAACTCTGCAGTTGATCCCGTAACGGCAGGTTCATAGTCTTACATGTTGACGGCTGGAACGGGGGGAAACATGAGAATTCTGGCGATCATCCTTGGAGCTGCGGCACTGGCCGCCACAAACCTGATAGCTGTGCAGGCATATGCTGACAGCTGCTGGTGGCATAATGGTTCGCTGATGCGGCTTGAGGCCAACGGCAATCAACGGTGGTTTACATACGAGAGGCCAAAGCCGGAACTCCGCCGCTCGGGGGTCCAGGAAGGTACGCTGCTCTTCGACGGCGTGCGGCGTGGTACCCGATACATTGGAACGGCAAGGGTGTTCTCTCGCTACTGTCTCGCGCATCCGCTGGAATATGCGGTGGAGGGTTCGGCGAGCCGGAATGACACGAGGGTCGTTCTCCGAGGAATGCGGGAGGTCCAGGAACGCTGCGCGCCGACCGGCCGCGTCAGGACTGATACGCTGGTGTTCGACTACGCCTTCGACTGCTGATCCCGCTTGGCCTGGCGCCACTTGCTTCCATGATGTGCCAGCGTGCCTGTGGAATGACCTGAGACCATAGGCGCAGGGGTCTTGATCTTTTCCCTCCTACTGGGGAAGCCTTGGTATGTTACGGCAGGTTTAGCCGATTCCAACTGCCCGAAGCTGGCCGGAGCGCCGAATAAAGGGGGAATCTCCATGAAGCTCAGAGTAATAATTCTTGCCGCGCTGGTCGCGGTACTGTTCGTTCCTGTGGCGCAGGCCGCGAGCGTGATTGCAAGGGTCGACAAGTCGTCCCAGACCATGACGGTCTATCATCATGGAGAGGTGATCGGTCAGTGGCCGGTATCAACGGCGAGAGCCGGGAAGGTTACGCCATCGGGAACATGGACCGCGAAGTCG
>NZ_JBIICB010000092.1:0-14328 GCF_044239095.1 Aestuariivirga sp.
TTCAAGTCTCTCCATCAACTCCGCGAAAGAAAGGCCGGTGCTTGCCTCAAGCTGAGCGACGACAAGATCCATCGCGGTCAGTGGCTCATTTCTGGTGTTGACACGGATGAACACATCTAGCGCGGTTTGCCGAGAGGTTCCCGCCTCCAGCACCAAAATGGGGAGATTGAACCGTCTCACCCTGTCCTGAAGTTCCCGGATTGCGTTATCCAATTGCCTACTCGCCCGCAGATCGTTACCGACTGCGGCGTCACACCACGCCTGGCGGTCGGGGGAGTTTTCAGCAGGCTTAATGAGTGAGACGGGCACCAGGCCCCGCGCGTGGACACTGAGTGGGTCATTAATCCATCGGGGAAGCCATCCGCCATCAGTGGAAGGCCAGCGGCTTACGCTGACGATTCGCGAGCTGCCATCTCTCTCGGTTGCCGCGGCAGCCTTCATGTCGATAAAAAAAGCCGCGTCCTCGTAGATGCCATTAAATGCCTTCCACAGCGCAGTGAGACGCTGTTGGCCGTCGAGAAGATGCTCGGTGCAACGCTCCGTGGGACTGGGAGCACCCTCAAGCGGACGTGAAACAAAAGCTTCCGAGTCCCCCATCTCCATGATCAGGGCCGATCCGATAGGAAGATCCCTGACCACTGAATCCAAAACGGCAACAATGTTTCCTCGCTCCCACGCCTCGTGTCGCTGGAATCGGGGAAGCCGCAGCTGCCCGCTCCGGATCTTGTCGAACCATCCCTCAAGATTACGGTTGAAAGCCTGCATGGTCTATACCGCCCAGTTCAATTGACGTCAGCGCAGATCGGCCTCAATTACAGCTTGATTGACGTCGTTGCCGCTAAAAATCGATGCGCCACGGATGAGCGTTTAGTGAGAGCATGGGAGCTGATCAAGCCCTTCTGTTCCTCGGAACCGAAGAACACGAGACTTCAGGTCTTGACGTTCCTTCCCGCAATCAAGCCCCCTCGAACCACGGCGGAACATCACGCGCATCACACCGCGAGGATGTAAGCATCCCACGGCGTGGTCCCGCTGGCGGAAAGACGGGCTTGCTCTAGTGGCGTCAAAAGTCCGGCAAGGACCTCCTCCATCGGCTCACCCTCGCACGCGACCTGACGCTCGAGACGGCGCTCGGGGGTGAGCGCATGAGCGGCGCCGCCACGCGGGTCTTTGTCCCCCTCACCGGTCGGCGGCGGAACGAGCGCTCATCAAGGTCCTGCCGCCGGAGAACACGAGCGAGTTGCCTTGGCAGACGCTTGGCCCGCATATCCTGAAGGTACTCGGCAGTGCGTGGGCGTGGCGGCTAAAGCTGGACACGGGCTGGGCCGCGACTGTCGAAGACATCGCCAAGGCAGAAAAGGTCAAGGATCGTCTCGTCAGCCGCACAATCCGGCTGGCCTATCTGTCGCCAGAGTTGCTTGTCTCAAAGCAGTACCAGCCCAGCATATCACAGACCGTAGCCACTATTATAATTTACCTGCCATCGGCCAGCTTGACAATAGCAACGTTTGGCTCAGACAAACAACTGAAGGATTGACAAGTTCGGATCTGTTGAGTCTTGTCGGAACGCGCATGGCTCCCCTATTGTGCAAAGCGTCTTGTCCCGAGGGCTGCATGGCTCCAATTTTCCAGGACCACCTATCCACTGACGATTTGAAATGACTTGCCCAAAACAGATCAGAGTTATGCTCATCTGGATATTGGCTGCATCATCTATGGGAACGGGAAATGGTCTTGCGGCTGATCACAAAGCTGAACTCAACTGCAGTGCCTGGTACTCAGGACGTCTTGTTGGCTATATTTACTGGGCCACGGCACCCGAGAATGACATCGCAGTATGTGTTCAGAACCACGGTGCCAATGTAAGGGATGTCTACGGCCTGGCGCCATTACATCACGCGCTGTCAAATCCGAATGTGAGTGACGAAAGGATCAAATTTCTGATCGAGATCGGCGCTGATGTGAATCTGCGAGGCTATCGGAATGTCACGCCACTGATTATGGCAGCAGCCTACGCTTCAAGTCCGAAGATAATCCAACGTTTGCTCCGGCATGGAGCAAGTCCGAAGCACGTGGACGATTGGGGAGAAAATGCGCTCGGCGCAATCCGGCAAAATCCGAACATGAGCAGGCTTAACAAGAAGATCAGTGAAAGCCTCCTCCACACGTCCTGGATTGGAGAAGCTTCGGACCAGTAGCGGTTACCCCGAGGGATTTTGGACGAAAGTCGATACAGTCCGAATGAACGCCCGATGAACCCAAGGTTCAGCACCGGTTC
Organism: Aestuariivirga sp.; assembly: GCF_044239095.1. Taxonomy (GTDB): domain Bacteria; phylum Pseudomonadota; class Alphaproteobacteria; order Rhizobiales; family Aestuariivirgaceae; genus Aestuariivirga. The sequence goes on from NZ_JBIICB010000092.1 coordinate 2,279, forward strand.
TGGCTGGCGTTTCTAGAAGAGCTCCAACGCTGCCAATGACGGCAGCGGGAAACAGAAGCCCAGGAGCAAGACCACAATGTCCGCCAAGATCGTCATCGCCGCTGCCCTCATCCTCGTCCAGGCCGCTACACTTCCCGCGAGTGCGGGCAACATCAAGCTGAAGCAGACCGGCTGGCTCAACAGCGCCGGCGGCTCGCAGATCGGCATCAACAACAAGATCGACATGGATCAGCTCGGTGCCTTCAACAATGGTGTGGCCAAGCAGAAGGGCTTCAAGAACAAGCAACGCCTGAAGCAGAAGGGCTTCGCCAACGACAGCTTCACGCGCCAGACCGGCAACTTCAATCGCGGCGAGATGCAGCAGGAGGGTGCCTTCAATGACGGCAACGCTACACAGCATGGCAACGACAATCTCTCTCTCATCGGACAGCAGGGCGACAACAACTATGGCGCGACGCACCAGACCGGTAACAGCAATGACGCAGGCATCGGTCAGTTCGGCTCAAACCATACCGCGATGGTGTCGCAGGACGGCAGCGGCAATGTCACCGCAGGCGTCCAGTTTGGCGACGGCTGTGCGGCGGATGTCGAACAGAACGGCGCTGGCAACGTCGCCGCTTTCGTCCAGAGCTGCCCGTAACCAATGCCATGGGCTGCATCGCGGGAGAGGGCAGTCCCCTCTCCCCATGCCACCCAACCTTCAGGAGACGACCATGAAACACACCAAGGGAACACCCTCCATGATGATTGTGCTCAGCATCGCCGCCATGGCTGCAGTCGCCTTCTCTGCCGCAGCCAACTCAAGCCAGACTGCCCCAGAAGGCTCGAAGGACTGCCGGATCATCTCCACCGAGGATGGCGGCATGCTTCAACTGACTGCCTCGTTCACCGCACCGGCGGCACTCACCGGGCAGTACGCCTTCTCGGTGACCGGCAGCGGGTCGCCGGGATCGACCCAGCTCTCCCAGGGCAACGCATTCCGCGCTGAGCGGGGAGAGACCCTGACGCTCGGCAGCGTCAGCCTTTCACCGGGCAAGGTTTACGACGTGAAGCTGAGGATCCAGTCCGAGACCGGTGAGAGCTGGCGTTGCCAGGGAACATTCGACTTCTGACGGCCCGGGATCATCCGGGATACACCGCGACGGGCGTCAGGTTTGCCCCCCACGCGCCCCTGCCCTGTCCTCCGCCACCGTCCGGCCAACTTGGCCAGCCGTGGCGGAGTTTTCGTCTGTGGCGCTGCAGCCAGTGAGAGCCTGTTTCTAAACGCCCGATGAACCCGCTGTTACAGTCGGGTTCAGTCCGCACCCGCTAGTCTCATGCTCATGGTGATCGTCACCACAACAACCAGGAAGGATACGACCATGAAGCTCTTCACCCACCTCTTCGCCGCCAGCCTCGCCCTCACGTTCCTCGCCGGAACGCTTGCCCCGCCCGCCGAGGCCGGCGGATCGGTTGCCATCACAGTAAAGCCAAAGAACAAGAAAGAGGCTCGCGCCATGCGCATGGGCCTTGGCGTATTTGCCCTGGTCAAGGGGGCACAGAACGGACACATCAGCCAGCATGGCATCGGCAACATCGCGGGCCTTGCGCAGGGCGGATCAGGCAACCTCGGCATGATCGTTCAGGAAGGCAACGACCACTCCGCCACCCTCAATCAGCAGGGTAACAACAACGCCCACGGCATCTTCCAGTTCGGCAAGGGCTCGGATGTCAACGTCGACCAGCTTGGCGATGGTGAAACCGGCATGACGGTCGGCTTCGGCTGGTAAGCCGCCTGCCGCAGCCAACCCTAAAGGACCGCCAGAGGCCCATTGCCCTGGCGGTTTCATGTTGATCGTCAACAAGGCGTAGTGGCGTGCACGCGTGCCCGTCGCCAGATGTTGAAGAACCAGGATTTTCCGGGACCATCATTCCACGGATATGCCATGTCGGTCTCATCCTCCAGCGGCTGGGATATGCGATTGCTCGATGGTAGGCTGATCATGTCGATTTTCGACTCACCACCCTTTGCTTTACCAAGTTTTGGAGAAACGCATGAAGAAGCCCGGAAAGAGGCCAGCGACGGGAAAGCCCAAGAAACCGGCGATAGGATCGGACGAAGTGAATCCATTTCTGGACCTGCTGCAGCAGGCAGACCCAGACCTTCTGCGGACACTCGAGCAGGTGATCCGTGACGGAGCGGGCTTCGATCCCGGGATGTTCGACGCTCCCGACGCGGTAGAACTGTTTGCCGAGTATCTCGATTTCTGCGAGGCACGCTTTGCCGGCAACGAAGCAGAGACGGAGCAGTTTGATCTCTATCCGGAACTCGTTTCCGCCCTGAGCGATCTCAGCATCCGGTCCAATGGCGGCGACCATTTGGCCAGAGAAGACATTGCGGAAATAGATGACATGCTCGACGAGGCGATAAAGGACCGCGTCCTGCACCTGATCGATCTCGTGTTTACCGGTAAGATCCTGTCCGACGCTGGTTGGGAGGTTCCTAACAACCTCAGGCAGGCCGCGTCGGAAAGCCTTCGGAATTCACGTTCGGGAGCAAGCGGTGAGGCTTTCCATGTCCCTATGGACGAGTTGCTGCCCCTGCCAAGCGAAATCAGAAACAATCCATACGAGCTTCACGAATTCCTCAACTCGATCTTTGCCGCTTTCACGGCTGACGCGATCAAGATTTTCTGCGTGGAACTTGCCTCATCGCCCAAGCCCGAGGTGGTGCGCGCGATCACAGGCTTCATTCTGCACCCTGAAGCCGGTGTGGCGGCCGCGGTGGCCAGCGCGCTGGCCTCGTCCGCGCAGGCCCGCCCGGCAGAGAGCGTGCTGATCGAGCGGCTGGTACGCATACGGCCCTGGCTTCCACCGGAACGGCAGAGCTATGTCGATACGGCGATCAAGACGATACGGCAGAATGCCGGGCCGCCAGTCAAGCTCGCCGCACCGAAGCTTATCAAGTGCCTGGCGTCCGTCTGTGATGGATCGGGAACGCGGAGCTTGTACGTGTCCCAAAGACAGGGCGGTGCTTACCAGTTTGCGACGGTAATGATCAAGCCAGCCGGCATCGCGGATGCAGTGGTTCTCTCTGGCATGACCAAGACCGACATGGATATGATGCTGCGCCAGTTGAAGTCCTCGGCACTCTCCATCGAGACCGACCTTGCCGGAATAGCACGCATGCTGGCACTGGCTCTGGGCGAGAACGCAGCCTCCGGAAAACTACCTCCCTTCAAGCTGGTCGAGGTCGTCGAGAGCCTCGGTCTTGGCCCCCTTTTGCCCAGTGGCGATACGCCAGCAGACATCATCTCCGACTTGCTCAAGGGCATTCCCCCGGAGGAAACCGACCCAGCGGCCGTTGCCAGAGCGCACCGTGAGATCGCGGAGAGCGACTTTGCCGAGCAATGGTTTGAGGCTGGCGAAGCCGTCGAGGATCTGCTCTATCCTGTCAAAGGTTCTCAGAAGCGGGTCACGAAACTCATGAAGACCTATCTGGAAGAGCGTCGGCAGTTCTGGGCCCGGCAGTGCGCAATCTCCGCCCTGGCGTTGCGCGGAACGGGTCAGGCGAACCTGTCACTCTCGCGTCAGCTGGCGCTTGTCGGTAACGACATCGCATCCGGCATGGCGCTCGACAAGATACCACTGATGCAGCACGTCGCCCGGCAGACCGTCCGGTCCTTCGAGGCGCGACTGTGACGCAAGTCAGTACCAGAAGACTTGGTTGCACCGGCATCAGGTTGAAATCACGCCTCTGGAGATGCGCCTCCTCGCCGGAATAACAGGGAGTAACTTGAAATGAAGCTCGTTGAAGCTAGTGGCCGCCAGATCCTGTTCGTCATGGCGGTTGAGGCTGAATATGGTCCGGAACTCGCTCGGCACTTCAGCCCACTGTTTACGGGTGTGGGGCCCGTGGAGGCTGCGACGGCGATGTCAGCCTGCCTTGCCGGAAGCGCAACTGCCGGCCGCATGCCTGACCTCGTGGTGAGCCTTGGTTCAGCCGGCTCCGCTGTCCTACCGCAAACGGAGATCTTTCAGGTTGCTAGCGTAAGTTACCGAGACATGGACGCTTCCGCACTTGGTTTTGTAAAGGGCGTCACCCCATTCCTCGACATGCCGGTCGAGTTGCCACTGGAGACCGCTCTGCTGCCCGACGTACCAGCCAAGCGCCTTTCTACAGGCGCAAACATCGTAAGCGGCCCGGCTTACAAAAACATAGATGCCGAGATGGTTGACATGGAAACCTTTGCGATCGCTCGATCCTGCATGCGTCACGGCGTTCCGCTCATGGGGCTGCGCGGGATATCCGACGGGGTGACTGAATTGAAAGGCATCAGCGATTGGACCCAGTATCTGCATGTCATAGACCGGAAGCTCGCCGCCGTTGTCGACAGATTGCTTGCGGGCTGAGGTACCAGCACCATGAAAATGGAGCGCAACGCTCCGTACTGCAGAACTCCGCGCGAGCACCCGTACTGCGAGTTCTAGATGTTTAGTCCCGGCATTTGATGGATCGGATTGAACCTGAAGCGTTCAGGTTCTTTTGTCCACTGTTTGCAGATGAACTCGTACGGCGTGAGCCCCTTGAGGGTCTTGAGCCTGCGGCCGAAGTTGTCGGCGGCAATGAAGTGGTCAAGGTGCTGTCTGAACTGGGCATGATCTTCGTCGTGATAGCGCTTGACCGTCGCTTCCTTGATCGTCCGGTTCATTCGCTAGACTTTGACATTCGTCCATGGATGTGCCGGCTTCGTCAGCCGATGTTCGATGTCGAGAGCGGCACATGCCGCATCGAAGGAGTGGCAACGGAAGAGAACCCCTTCTGCCCGCATCGCCTTGATGTCAGAGACAGACCACCCGCCGCCGCCAGGATCAGTGACGTGCGTGCCGTTATCCGTCAAAATGGTGTTGATCTTGTATGGAACTGCGTCAGCCAGATTGCGAAGGAAGTCTGCCGCGACCCGGCGTGTCGCCTTGCTATGAAGCTCAACAAACGTAAACTTCGACGTCCGATCGATGGCAACGAAGAGATAGAGCCTGCCCTCGGCAGTCTGCGCTTCGGCGATGTCGATATGGAAGAAGCCGATTGGGTAGACTTTGAACTTCTTCTTGGCGGCCTTCTCACTCCCTGCCTCCGGTAGGCATCCGATGCCATGGCGCTGCAGGCAGCGATGCAAGGATGAGCGCGTCAGAGCATGATCCGCAAAAGTGGAAACCACTTTTGCGAAAAGATCATGCTCAAGCAATTAATCTTGCGCGAGTTCTTTTCGACCAGGTGATTCCACCTGGTCGGAACGCGCGCTAGGTTCGGATTGGCCGCCTGCAATGCATACAGGCAATCATCAAGGGGGAGGAGAGTATGCCCGCGGAAGGCCACGATGATCGCCTCCTCTTCAACCGTAAGAACTGTCGATTTTGGGTCCTTGGGGCCTGTCTGCTCGTCGGCGAGAGAGTTGCGATTGCGCCACTTGGCCACCGTCTTTGGGTTGATACCGTAGCGCTTCGCCAGAGCCCTCAGGCTCTCTTGACGATGCTGTATCGATCGACGGACCGCCTCAGTCGTGGTGGCGCTCCCATGAAGAACCTGGCCCATCGTGCTTCCTTCCATTCCTGGCTGAAGATTGCACCATCAAACCCTGGGATCAAACATCTAACATTTGACCCGGACCACTCGTTGGGGGCCGATCACTAGCCGGAGGCGGGCAGCCCGCCGTTCCGCATGCGTTCAAGCTGCTGCGCGACCTCGTTGCGGGGGCGGGTGAAGCGCGACAGGGCGAGATAGACCGCGGGCACCACGAACAGCGTGAGCAGTGTGTCAATCGTCGTACCGAAGGCGATCACCAATCCGACCGAGAAACGCGCATGTCCGCCGGCACGCTTTCGAACATGAGCGGCAAGGCGCCGATGATCGTGGCGACCGTCGTCATCAGGATCGGACGCAGGCGGATCGTGCAGGCCTCCATGATCGCCTCCCGCGCCGCAATGCCGGCTTCGCGCCGCTGCTTGGCGAACTCGACCACAAGGATCGCGTTCTTGGCGACCAGCCCGATCAGCAGCAGCATCGCGATCTGGGTGTAGACGTTGACCGTGAGCCCCGCGAAGTAAAGCGCCAGAACGCCACCCGCCATCGAGGCCGGGGCCGCGATGAGGATCACGAAGGGATCGACGAAGCTTTCGAACTGCGCCGCCAGCACGAAGTAGGACAGCAGCAGGATCAGGGCGAGGATGAGCACGAAACCCGCCCCGCTCTCCTGGAAATCGAGGCTCTGGCCAACGAAAGAAATGGAGGCTTCCTCGGGCAGCGTGCGGTCCGCGACCTCGACGATGGTCGCGAGAGCCGTGCCGAGCGAGCCGCCCCAGAGCCCGCCGCCGACAAGCACCGCCGGCTGGCGGTCGATGCGTTGCAGCTCGCCCGGCGCGCTGGTCTCGGTGAGTGTCACGACGGCGGAGAGCGGCACGAGAGCCCCGTTGCCTGCGCGCACGAAAACGCTCTCGATATCTGCCGGGACAAGCCGGTCACGGCTTTGGACCAGGACGTCGTATTCCACGCCACGGTCGACAAAGCGCGTGATCGCAGAGTCTCCGAACATGATCTGCAAGGTCTCGCCGATCTGGCGGGCATCAAGGCCAAGCGCATTCGCGCGTGAGCGGTCGATCGAGATCGAGAGTTGCGGATTGCGGTCGGAGTAGTCGGACCACATGGCGAAGACGCCGGGGATTTGGCCGGACTGGGCAACAAGCTGATCGGCCCAGCCGGCCAGCGTTGCGCGATCCGCGCCGCGCACGGCAATGTCGATCGGCCGGCCGGCGATCGCCAGACCGTTGGGTGCGAGAACGAAAAGGCGCACCGCGGTCACTGGCGAGAGCGCCTCCTGCACGCGCGCCTGGAATGCGAGACCGTCTTCTTCGCGTTCCGTCCAGTCGCGCAGCACGACCGTGATCATGCCGAGTGCCGGGTCGCCCTGGCCGGCATTTCCGGGCGACAGGGTCGAGAGGACTGACGATACGGGGCCATCCGGACCGGAGACATCCTGCACCAGCGCCTCGACGGTCTTCATCTGTTCGGAGAGAAATGCCGAGGACGAACCTTCCGGCCCGAGCAGGTAGATAGTCAGCGAGCCCCGGTCTTCGTCTGGGGCGACCTCGGTGGCAAGCGTCGTATAGGCGTAGCAGGCCGCCACGATGACGCTGGCGCCGGCGGTGACGGTCAGGAGCGGGCGATTGAGCGCAGGCGCCAGGGCCCATCCATAGAGAGCCGACAGGCGCAAAAGACCGCTGCTCACGATGCGCTCCAGCCGGCTCGGGGCGGCATCCTGTTTGAACAGGCGTGCCGACAGCATCGGAGACAGGAAGAGCGCCATGACCGTGGAGAAGGCGACGATCGCACCGAGGACAACCGCGAATTCGCGGAAGATCAACCCCACCTTGCCGGGAATGATCGCAAGCGGCAGCACGACGGCCAGGAGCACGAGCGTTCCCGCGATCAGCGCGACGCCGATCTCGCGCGTCGTGTTCGACGCAGCCATGAGGATCGGCTCGCCGTTCTTCTGGCGGCGCCGGATGTTCTCCATGATGACGACGGCATCGTCCGTGCACAGGCTGATCGCCAGGATCACCGCAAGGATGGTGAGGACGTTGATCGAGTAGCCGAAGGCCAGAGCCAGGAGTGCCGCCGGAATGACGGAAGCCGGGATCGTCAGGGCCGGGATGATCGTCGCGCGGGCGGAACCCAGGAAGAGATAGAGCACGACGATCACCACGCCGACAGAGACGAGGAGCGTCGTCAGCACATTGGCGAGGTTCTGTTCGATGTAGCGCGCCGCGCTGAAGCTTTCCTCGAGGATCACAGAGGGCGGAAGGCGCGCTGCAATGGCCGCGACCTCTTCCCTGACGGCCGCCGCGACCTCGATGGTATTGGCGCTGGACTGGCGGATGATCTCGAGCGCGATGGCCTCGCGGCCGTTCAGGCGGAAGCCGTTGGTTTCGTTCTCGACGCCGATCTCGATCTCTGCGACGTCGCCAAGCGCGACACGTGCCCCCTGTCTGTCCACGAGCGAGAGTGTCTGGAAATCCTCGACGGTCGAGAAGCGCGCATCCGCGCGGAGCCCGATCAGCTGCGTGTCCGTCTGGATTTCGCCTGCGGGAAGCTCGACGTTCTCCGCCCGCAGCCGGTCGGCGACGTCGGAAGGCGTCAACCCGCGCGCGGCCAGCGCCGCCCGGTCGAGACGGATGCGCATCGCATAGCGTTTCTCGCCGCCGATCACAACGCGGGCGACGCCGGGTATCGCGCCGATGGCATCGACAATGCTCCGGTCGGCGATGTCGGTCAGTGCGGCTGCTCCAAGCTCGTCCGAGCGTAGCGTGAGGATGATGATCGGGTCCGTGTCTGAATTTGCCTTGCCGATCAGCGGCTCTTCGGCACCCGGCGGCAGCTCGCTGCGGACCGACGCGACGCGGTCGCGGATGTCGGCCGCGGCGACGTTGACGTCGACACCCGCCGCCAGTTCGACATCGATGACGGATGTCTCGTTGCGCGTGGTGGACCGGATCTGGCGAATTCCTTCAACGCCGGACAGGGCCTCTTCGATGGTCTGCGTCACTTCCCGTTCCACGACCCCGGCCTGGGCGCCGGTGTAGACGGTCGTGATGGAGACGGAAGGCAACTCGACATCGGGAAATTCGCGCACCGGAAGGGCGAACGCCGCAAAGAGACCGAGCGTCGTGGCAACAAGGGCCACCGCCGAGACGAGGATCGGACGGCTGATGGCAAAATCGAATATGTCCAGACGCATGCTAGCTCCCAACCGCCGTTTCCAGCGCGATTCCTTCGGTGGCCTCCGGATTTGCTTCGCCAATCAGCGCGCCGTCGGACAGGTCGACGAGGCCTTCGAAGACGACCCGATCACCGGGCTGCAAGCCTTTGGTGATGACGATCCTGTCGGCCAGACGCTGCCCGGTTTCCACCAGCACGCGCTCTGCCCTGCCATTCGCTTCACGAAACACGAACTGGACCGAGGCTTCAGTCCGTACGGCCACCGCCGGAACCGTCACGGCATTGCTGACGGCGCCGAGCGTGACGTCGAGCGACAGGAGCTTTCCGGGCACCAACCGGCCGTCCGGATTTAGCAGTTGCGCCTCGACGCGGACCATCCGCAGGACCGGGTCGACGCGCGGCTCGATCAGGCGGATCGAACCGGTGAAAGCCTGATCGGGAAAGGCCGTGGAAGTGGCGATGACTTCGGCGCCCGGGCGCAGATCGGCAAGAAAACGTTCGGGCACGGCAAAGCGCACGTCGATCGGGTCGACCGCGTCCAGAAGGACAATTGCGTCACCCGGCTGCACCAGTGCGCCGACGCTGACCGTACGCAGCCCCAGCCGGCCTGAAAAGGGCGCGCGGATCTCGAAGCTCTTGAGGCGCTCCCCGGCAGAGTCGACGGCGGCCTGAGCAGCCTGTTCCCTGCGCATCAGGTCTTCGGCAGCCGAACGTGGCCCAGCGCCAGTGCCCGCGAGCCTGCTTGCCCGCTCGGCCGCACCACTGATTTCCTCCAGTTGCGCCTGAGCGAGTCGATGTTCGGCCTCAACCTCGGCCGGGTCGAGTTGCACGATCAGTGAGCCGGCTTCCACCGTCTCGCCTCCCTCGAAGAGTACCGACTGTACGCGCCCGCTGATCCGCGGAGTGAGGGTGACGGACTCGCTCGCCACCGCGTCGCCGATCGTCTGGATGCGGCGGGGCACGTCTTCACTTGTTGCGGTGGCCAGGCTGACGATAGCCGGTTGTTCCGGGGGCTGCTCGCCTTGCGAGGCCTTCGCGGCCTCGCCGCCCGTAACAAAAGAACTGAGATTGCCCACTGTCTGGAGGACGGTTCGCGGTCCCTCCGGGTATACCATCGCCAAAGCTGCGCCGGACGAGAACGCAAACAAGACAAGCAGAGTTGCTCGAATCATACCTTCCTCCTCAAGAACAAGAAATTTAAGCAAAATCTCCAGCCGCGTGGCCGCGGTGGGCAAAACACTGTCGCAGCTCGGCCGGATTGCGATTCCGGGCGCATGTTCGAAACGGCACGAATTCGCTGGGGAAGAGCGCGCTACGCCTCGACCTCCGTCGTCGCTAAACTGCCGGTCGAGCGTCGCACAAAGGAAGATATGCCAGTCTCTGGGTTCTTGCATCTCAACTTTATTTGAGAGCGTGTGAGCAACGGAAACGATCCAGGAATGAGTCGCACGGCCTCTCCTCTGTTGACCTGATTTGAACCATCGTTGACTGAAAATACTCCATCCATATTGATGCGCGCCTTCAGGAAGGGCACGCCCCTGAACATCGTGGTGCTGAAGCCTGCATAGGTGTGCATCAGGCGAGTGCCGCCTTTACCGTCTCGGCCATCGGTGTCGTCGGGCGGCCGATCAGGCGGCTCAGGGTGCGGCTGTCGTCAAAGAGCGCCCCTTTCGCCGCCTTGGCATCGCTGTCGGCCAGCACACGGGCAAAGCCCTCGGGCAGGCCATGGCCCATCAGCATTCCGGCATAGTCGGCCTCGGGCAGGCTGGCATAGCCGATTGCCTTGCCCGTCAGGCGCGACACCTCGGCGGCCATGTCTGACATGCGATAGGCCTGATCGCCGGCCAGTTCGTGCACCTTTCCCTGATGTGCGGGGGCAAGGGCCACCACTGCGATCGCCTCGGCGTAATCGGCGCGCGCGGCGGTGGCGACAAGACCCTCACCCAGCGCACCGGCCATCGCGCCATAGGCCAGCGCTGCGCCCAGGCTGGCGGTGAAATTTTCGGTATACCAGCCATTGCGCAGGATCGTGTGCGCGAGGCCCGATTCCATGATGGCGGATTCGGTCGCGGCATGATCGGCGGCGAGCAGCATGGGGCTCCGGGCACCCTTCAGGACCGACGTATAGATCACATGGCCGACGCCCGCCGCCTTGGCAGCGGCGATTACGTTGCGGTGCTGGCCGACGCGGTCGTTGAAGTCGCTCGAGGAGATCAGCACCAGCGTGCCGACCCCGCGAAGTGCGGCTGCATTCGGCGCTGCATAGTCGAAGTGGCGCACCTCGACCTCCAGATCGGCGGCCTTTTCGGGCGAGCGCGTAAGCGCCACCGGCGTCACCCCCCGCGCCTTTAGCGCCATGATGGTGAGGCGTCCCAGCCGACCCGTGGCGCCTGTGATGGCAATGGTCATGTCATGTCTCCTGTCTGCAATTGACGCGACATAGATAGACTGTTACTTACGGAATAGAAGTACGCACAAATTCGTAAGTATGCCGGAGGCCCGCAGATGACCACATCCGCCGATGCGCAAGCGCTGTTCGCTCACTGGAAAGCGGCCGATGTCATGGCCCCCGACTGCCCGTCGCGGGTCATTCTACAGCACCTGACAAGCCGGTGGGGTGCGTTGGTCATGGTAGCGCTGGCCATGGGTCCGCACCGCTTCTCGGGCCTACGCCGTCAGGTGCGGGGCATTTCCGAACGGATGCTTGCCCAGACCCTGCAGGAGCTTGAGGCCGATGGCTTCGTCCTGCGCACCGCGCATGCGGTGGTGCCGCCGCATGTCGACTACGAATTGACGCCGCTCGGGCAAGAGGCCGCTGCCCATCTGGTACCGCTGATCCGCTGGATCGAGGGGGCCCTGCCGCGCATCTTCGGCGCCCGGCAGGTCCTGGCGGCAGTCTGAGCCGCCCGCCCACTGCCGGCGCGCAAGACCTCCCTCAGCCGAAACGGAAGCATGATGCGGTGATGTGACCGAACAGGTCAGGCTGATGGTAAATGGCCCGCCGGGATCGGCCTCCGCCGCGCTGGCCACCGCCATCAGCGGGATCATGTGATCCTCCTCCGGGTGTGCCGCTCTGGCCGCGCTAGGAGCCTGTCTGGATAATCTGATCTTTGTTGCATCTGTGCATTGGGTTTAGGGGGATGTTCTGGCTCATGTTGCGGCCTTGGCCAATTTGCAGAGGTTGTGGGCGGTGCATATCAGGCTCCATTCTGCTCTGACGTTCTGCAGTCCCCTGAGGAGGAACTGCCGGAAGCCTCTGGCGTGCTTGATTTGACCGAAGACGGGTTCGACGACCTGC
>NZ_JBIICB010000361.1:0-3562 GCF_044239095.1 Aestuariivirga sp.
TCATGTCGACTGGCGGGCCGGGAGCGCTGTTCGACCTTCCCTGGCTTCCCGTCTACATCGCCGTCATGTTCCTGTTCCACTGGATGCTCGGTGTGGCGGCAATCGCCGGAGCGATCGTCCTGGTCGTGCTGACGCTTCTGACCGAGTTCCGGACGAGGCGCCCGGCGTTGCAAATGATGCGCGACGGTGCGGCACGGGCCGACATGGCGCTGACCGGTCGCCGGAATGCCGAGATCATCGCTGCCATGGGCATGGGACCGCGCCTCGCGAGGCGCTACAGGAGCCTCGGCGTCGTGGCCACGGCATCCCAGACCGAGGCGAGTGATCTCGCAGGTGGCCTTGGCTCGATCGCGCGCATTTTCCGCCTGGTGCTGCAATCCGCCATCCTGGGCCTTGGAGCGCTTCTGGTCATCTGGAACGAATCCTCCGCCGGCATCATGATCACGGCGGGCATTCTGATGGGGCGCGCCCTGGCCCCTGTCGATCTCGCCATTGCCAACTGGAAGGGGTTTGTGGCCGCCCGACAGGGCTGGGGGCGGCTCACGGAACTGTTCCAGAAGTTTCCGCCGACTCAGGACCGCATGCCCTTGCCCCGGCCAACGCGGGGCCTGAATGTCGAGCGTCTGACCGTTCTGGAACCCGGCGGACAGCGCTTCCTGATCCGCGAGGTCAGCTTCAGCCTCGCCGCGGGCCAGAGCCTCTGCGTCATTGGCCCGAGCGGTGCCGGAAAGTCGACGCTGGCGCGCGCCCTCGTCAATGCCTGGAGGCCTGCAGCGGGCCGGGTGGAGCTTGACGGCGCACCCCTCGACCAGTGGCCGCCAGAGGATCTCGGGGGCCACATCGGCTATCTGCCGCAGGACGTCGAACTGTTCTCCGGTACCATTGCCGAGAACATCTCCCGGCATTCCGATACGCCCGAACCTGAGCGCATCATTGAAGCGGCCATGGCGGCGGGCGTCCATACCATGATCACCCGGTTCAAGGATGGCTATCAGACGCAGATCGGCGAGGCCGGAAGCGTATTGTCTGCCGGTCAGCGCCAACGGATTGCATTGGCTCGGGCGATGTATGGAAACCCGTTTCTGGTTGTTCTCGACGAGCCGAATTCGAACCTCGATGCCGAGGGTGACGCAGCACTCCAGCAGGCGATAGCGGCAATCAAGGCGCGAAAGGGTGTTGTCGTCGCAGTCTCCCACCGGCCGGGCATTCTCGAGGCCTTCGACATGGTCCTGATCCTGAGCGAAGGCCAGGTTGCGGCCTTTGGTCCCCGCGACGAGGTCCTGTCGAAGCATGTGAGGAACAGTGCCACGATCAGCCAGGTGCAGCGCAAGCCCGGTGCCGTTGTACCGATGACGAGGCCTCCGGGAGGTCTCGCGGATGGGCCGGGCGGCGCATGAGCGAAGCCTCACCGGGTGAAGGTTCGCTGGCGGCAATCCGCCGTTACGTGCTCTGGGGGATCCTGTTCGCGGGCACTCTCGTCATCTGCGTCGGAATCTGGCTGTTCCTTGCCACTGTCTCGGGCGCGGTGATCGCATCGGGCTCGGTCACGGTCCTTTCGGACGTCAAGAAGGTGCAGCCGCCAGCCGGTGGCGTCGTTGCCGGGATCAACGTCCGAAACGGACAGCAGGTCAGTGCCGGAGAGCCCCTGATCCTTCTCGATGATACCGTTGCGCGCGCCAATCTCGCACTTTCCGAGAAGTCGCTGACAGAACTGTACGCCCGCCGGAGCAGGCTGACCGCCGAGCGGGATGGCCTGCCAGTCCTGGTCTTGGATACTCCCGCTTACAAGGGCGTCTCCGGGACGACGCTCGCAGAGATCCGCCAAAACGAAACCCGCCTGTTCGAACTTCGAAAGACGGCCTATGACGGGCGCAAGGCGCAACTGAAGGAGCAGAGCGCCCAGATCGAGCAGGAAGTTGCGGGACACCTGCGCCAGATCGAGGCCAATGCCGCTCAGCAGACGTTCATCGTCCAGGAGCTTGACAGTGCGCGAACACTCTGGAGACAGAAGCTCGTTCCCCTGTCGCGATTGAGCAGCCTCGAACGCGAAGCCGCACGCCTCGCCGGCGAAAAGGGACGTCTCGAAGCCGCGGTCGCACAACTGGGCGGCAAGTCGGCGGAACTGAAACTGGCGATCCTGCAGGTCGACAAGGAGCTCTTCAGCGAGGTGGCACTCGAGTTGCGCGATGTCGATGCGCGGATCCTGCAGGTGGAAGAGCAGCGTATCGCTGCAGCGGACCAGTTGGAAAAGCTGGTTCTCTCCGCGCCCCAGGATGGCATCGTGCATCAACTCCAGATCAAGACGGTTGGCGGTGTCGTCGCAGCCGGGGATGTGCTGATGCTGATCGTCCCGACATCTGACCGGCTGGTGGTCGAGGCCCGCCTGAGCCCCACCGACATTGACCAGGTCAGGACCGGATCCGAGGCAAGGCTTATGTTCCCGGCATTCAACCAGAGGATCACGCCGGAGTTGATGGGGACGGTCGATTACGTATCGGCCGACACGGCCGTGGATCAGCAGACGGGGGCGGTCTTCTATGCGGCCCGTGTCGCGGTGACTGAACATGAGATCCGCAAGCTGCGGGAGTTCTCGCTGCTACCCGGCATGCCGGTCGAGGTCTTCATCAAGACCGGGGACCGGCGCGTCGTCAGCATTCTCACAAAGCCGATCCTCGACCAGCTGAACAGGGCGTTCCGGCAGGATTGAGGATGATGAGGAAAGTCAGGATTCCCACGGGAGGCACGCCATGACAGAGCCCGCCACAGTGTCATTACACAGGCGTGTATCGGAACAGTTGGCGAGGGCTCTTTCCTCACAGGCTGATCCCGCTGCCGACGTTGCCCGGCTCACTGACAGCCTGCGGTTGCTCGCGAAGTGGCGATCGTCGCTGCTCCAGGATGCGTGGCTGCAACGTGAAGGGAACCTCGTGAAGTGTGGTCCTTTCGCGGGCATGCAGTTGTCGCACCGCTCGGGCGAAGGCTGCCACATTGCCAAGCTGATCGGCATCTACGAGCAGCCCCTGTGGCCTGTTCTCGAGAGGGTCATCGGAGAAAAATACGACCTCGTCCTGAATGTGGGTGCCGCCGAGGGCTACTACGCCATTGGAATGGCCCGGCGGATGCCGGACAGCCCGGTTATCGCCCATGAGAGCAATCCAGCCGCAAGGGAGATCCTTGCAAGGCTGATCGAACTCAACGGGGTCATGGAAAGGGTCACCCCGCGCGGTCTGCTCGAGCCGACAGATCTGTCGGGTCTTGAGGGCAGGCGGGTCCTTCTGATCTGCGACATCGAGGGGGGAGAGATCGATCTTCTCTCCGGATCTGTCCCCAAGAGCCTGAGATTCTCCGATCTCATCGTCGAAACACATGACACGCAAAGCCGCCCAGGAATTGCGGCGGAGCTTGCCAGGAGGTTCGAGGCAACCCACGAGGTCATGTCGATCGCCGACAGCGGTATGCGCAACTTCGAGGCACCGGATTGGTTCATGCGCCTGCCCCACCTCGATCAGTTGCTGTGCACATGGGAATGGAGATCGACACCCACGCCCTGGCTGTTCATGAC
>NZ_JBIICB010000093.1:0-14162 GCF_044239095.1 Aestuariivirga sp.
TCCGTTATCTCATCAACGAGATAGACATCAAAATCAATTGCCAAACAAACACCAAAAGCTAGCTTCGAAAGCATGCCTGAGGAATATGTACGCGTTGGCATATCAAAATATTCTCCCACATCAGCAAAGTCGAAAACGTACTCAAGTATGTTAGCTATATTAGCAGAATACAATCTAGCAATGAAAGCCACATTCTCACGTCCGGTCAAATCCGGATGGAACGCACTCGCAAATCCCAACGGGAACGAAACCAGACAATCTCTTGATATCATTCCGCGGTCGGGATGTTCAACCCCCGACAGAAGGCGCAACAAGGTCGATTTCCCAGCTCCGTTCGCGCCTAGGATGCCGACATTGTGGCCCGTCGGAAAATCCGCCGAAACATCGTTTAGCACTATATGAAGGCCATTTTTTGACGTTCGGTAGGACTTCTTGACGCCCCTAAGAATTATCACACGTAATACACCCTCTTACGCGTCAGCCGAACAAGAGTCAGCCCGCTACCAAACAGAATGATCCCTATACAGAGCAAATAGCTCTCGCTGAGCCACGGAGGCTTGACTCCATGAAAAAAATTGAACCTCAGCATTTCAATCCCCTGCAGCACAGGGTTCCACGATAAGATCTCGCGAACAGGCTGAGGCATAGCTCGAGGGATATAAAAGGTCCCCGAAGCAAAATACAGAAGCGCTACGGTCGCCCCCCAGATCTTCTCCCAACCCGAAAACACAAGCGCAAGTGAAGAGTTGATCATGCCCATCCCTAACCCGCAAAACCATACCAAGAAAAAAGCCGCAACGACGCCAAGGGGGTCAATTGGGAAGACGGATAGCCCCGCCAATAGAAATCCACAAAATATAAGAATTGCTACGCAAGCTTCTGTGACGAACTCGACTAATCCCCTCGCCAGCAAAACATCCACCTGTGTAACTCTGGGCAATAACAACAAATGTTTATTCCCAGAGACGCCAGACAACAAATAGCTGGATGTATGCGAAAAGAGATGAAACGGAATTATCCCAGTAAAATAAAACACCGCGAAACTCGTCCCTAAAGGCGGGTTCCCTGACGCAAACGCGTTGATCAGAATAACCATGATAGCAATGTGCGCAAGAGGCTCAAACACCACCCAAGCATATCCGAAACGCGTATGACTAAATCTGGTCCTAGCCTCCCGATAGAATAGTGCACGCAGGACCCTCAACTGAATTATCAATATTGAACTAAACTGCGTTCCTCTAATCGACTGTACCGAAGCAGACCTAGATAAAGCGATATCCAGAGAACGCTTAAAGGTGCTTTCTCCTGAAAAGTCTTTGAGGCGGCCTAAAAGATTATTGAGCTGTATCACTCGCGCCATATCTCTGGGATTGTCGGCAACCAATAGCGCAGCTACAGATGCAGCAACATCGACAGATCCACACATATTCAATGAAGCGAGATAAGCCTCTTTACCACCGGGTTGATTTGGATATCTCTCGACAAGCTCCCGAAGCACAACTGCAGACTCTTCATATTTCGCCAACGCGGCCAGATAAACACCCTTCTGTAGCAAAAGGGAGGCAATTCTTCCCTCCGCCTCAAGTCCGCGATTGATATATTGCAGGGCCTTCTCAAAATCCCCGATCCGAGCTAATGCAGTGCTAATTAAGATAAAAATAAGTTCATGTCGAACTCCTAAAAGCAGAGAACGATCCAATAGGTTTACACAATCCACAAGTCGCTCTTCGCGCAACAACAGATTTGCGTAATGCAATGCGAGACCTAAGTCTCGCTCATCCAGTATGTATGCTTTTTGAGCAAAGCTCAGCGCATCCCGACGATCACCCAGTTGGAGAAGAAGCTCACTGAGTAGCTTTAAAACATCTGCTGTTCTGCCATGCTTCTCCAGGCCATCCACAAGTATTTCGCCCGCTTCATCTACCCGACCTCGTTCAATGAGCAGACGCGCGTACTGAATAAGAAAGAAGCGTTCGGCTGGATCACCCTCAAGCGCCAGCTTGGCCGCACGAGATGCCCCCTCTAAGTCACCAGATTGCGAAAGAATGGCCGCATATTGACTCCACTGTGGGGGAGCTAGAAGTCCACGCAAAGATAGCTCCTCGTAGATTCTCTTTGCGTCTGACTGCATCCCATTAACACCATAGAACCAAGATGCATACTGAAGAACCTGCTCTTGCTCGAAGTGTAAACCCAGTAATTCTGCAAGCCTAGTTGTCGCAGCCTGTAGGTCACCCTCAGCCACTAGCTGCTGAACAACAGCCAGCTGGTCAGACCATAAAGACGTCTCCGGATTAGACTTGGATGACTGTGACTGCATCTCTCGCATCATGCCTTGCGCTTAATAGTGGAAGTCTGCCGCCGACATTTGCGAACCCGACTCGCCTATTTACTGGATTGAGGAAGAGTCATCTTTGGCTCGCCAAGTTTCGTGAGATGGATGATAAACTCAGCTCTTTCAGGCTCTACAATCGGGTCGCTCAGTTTAATGTTGAGAATCCCAAGTTCATTGAGCTCCCTCAAAGACGCAAGAAATCCGTCTGGGGTCCACACTGTACAATGAACATCAAGGTACTGATTTTCTGTGTGAGTCCACAAAGCATAGGAAAGAGCTTGCTCGTCGGTGTATGCCCGACGAGCCTGATTAAACGGAAGTGACAAAACTGAGGAGTTTCCTTCATAATAAATTCCACGGCTCGTGAAATCATAGACCTGACTGGGTGATGGGATGCTTCTCCGCTCAATCCATGCCCCTATCAGATCCGACATTTCCGTTTCACGCCTATAGAAATCGCAGGAAAACCGCTTGTCAGGAACGCAGAGAGCTAACGTGCCACCTACCCGCATGACCTCCATAATCTCATTAAGCCACCCAATTACATTGGGCACGTGCTCAACTACATGTGATGCTACCGCATAATTGAAAGAAACGTCACTCCCAATGCAGCTGGATAGTAGCCGACCGGGAGTCCATACGTAGTCAACTTCCATGACTTCTCTGCCATTTGCCCCTGGATTCATGGCCGCCTTCTTTCGAAGCTCATCCGTTGAGACGTAATCCACGTACTTTACACTACACTCATCTTTCAGTAGGACAGGATTGAAATACGGGGCTACCTCCAATCCAGCGCCCAATATGTTAAGGGATGAAAGAATTTGCAGGCGCCGATCGTTGATCAATTGCATTTAATTCCCTCCAAATTCACACTTCAAATTAGATGTGTTCAAGAATTGACCGAAGAGTGAACGTCAAGGCGGCCCAGACAAAGAAACATACAACAAACACTAGACTCAGCTCCTTTAAGGGTTGAGGAGAGCTAGCCTCTTGTGCAACTTCGGGCCTGACAATTGTCGCCAAATAGAGCTGCTTTCGTGCCGCCTCGACGCGAGCTGCTTCCAGCGATGCAAGGGCACTTTGATAGGCCTTTTCGGCAAACGACTTTTCGCTATACAATTGGTCGAAATCGGCCATGAGTTGGAAAAGTGAGCCGCTCCCCTCTATCGAGGTCATATTTATACGTATCTTCTTCAACTCTTGCTCAAGCCCATCAATCTGCTGTCTGATGTCTTTCACACTAGGCGCATTCGCTTGGAGACTTCCTAGCTGAACACTAAGTCGCGCATTCAACTGGGCAATTTGTTGCTCCAATGACGCCATAAGGGTTAAATCAGCTTCAACTGTAAGCTTGGGGTCAAATGTGCTTTCAGCTTCTCGTAGTTGTCTCAACCTATTATTCACATCAAGTAGACGCGCTTCTGCAGCCACAACTTCCCGCTGTGAGGCCTCAACCACATCAGATCTGGCGCGTTCAGACATCCTGTTTATGAGTTCTTCCGAAAGCTTAAGGCTCTCCTTAGCAATTGTAATAGCGTCTGCCGGAGAAAATGCGGAAAACCGCGCAATAACCGTCCCTGTCGTCGACTCGTACCAGATTTCACTGATTCTATTCCAATACCGGACGAATGATTCTATTGTGTCGTCGGTATTGGCGCGACTAAATACATCAATTTTCATATCGCTAAATCGCTTACGTATACGTATGCGATCTTCTAAATCATCGATAGCTTCTCTACTCTGGAGATACTGCACAACCGCCTGCGAATCAGCGCTCGTAGCGGAGGAACCCGAAAGCCCGAGCACCGCGGCAAATCCGGCGTTTCCACTTGTGTTTGGCGACCTTACAATCACCCGGAATTCAGAAGTATACTCCGGAGATTTTATCCCAACTGTATAAATTGCCATAATGACGGTCGGAGCGATAACTACTACCATAAACAGCACCCAGTACCATGCCGAGCGAAGACGGTACGCCACTCCGAAGCTATTGGTCTGATTCAGCCTTTCCGCAACAATCAAATTTCCATCCGGCCTTAGAGTCAGATCCGCTGAACCCTTACTTGTCGTGAGGCTAACCACTTTGCTCACCCATGCCGACAGAATATTCATACCTATTCCTAACTTCAGACCCCACCAAGAAAGAAAAACTGCAAACCTAACTCAAAGTCAGAGAAAGTCTTCCAAACTGACCCCTTTGGAAATGATCCGCTCCTGTCTTGCAATATCTTTCATGACCATATCAGATACAAGCTTTTGGAAGCTCTTCTCGGACCGCCAGCCCAAAACTTTTCTCGCTTTCTCCGGATTCCCAAGGAGCAAATCAACTTCAGCGGGACGAAAAAAAGCACGATCTACGTCGACTAATTTGGTACCAGTGGAAACGTCAAAGCCTACTTCTTCCACGCCGCTTCCACGCCATGCCAACTGAATCCCGATGCAGGCGAACGCAATCTCTACAAATTCTCTAACCGAATGCATCTCCCCCGTTGAAAGAACGTAGTCATCGGCCTTCTGCTGCTGCAGAATTAAGTGCATGCCCTTTACAAAATCGGCAGCGTCACCCCAGTCTCGCCGAGCGTCTAGATTTCCGAGGCTTATCACTGTTTCGACCCCAAGCGATATCTTGGCGACACCCTTTGCAATTTTTCGAGTAACGAATAGCTCGCCCCTTAGTTCGCCTTCGTGATTAAACAATATTCCGTTTGAGGCGTGCATGCCATAGGCTTCGCGGTAGTTAACTGTTGTCCAATAAGCATACAACTTAGCAACCCCGTAGGGACTACGAGGATAGAAAGGCGTCGATTCAGTCTGGGGCGTCTGCTGCACTTTGCCATAAAGCTCGGATGTAGAGGCCTGATAAAATCTAGTTTTATCTTGTAGCCCTCCAAGCCTGATTGCTTCCAGGAGCCTTAGCGCGCCGATGCCATCGGCGCTTGCCGTGTATTCAGGTGTCTCAAAAGAAACTGCAACGTGGCTCTGAGCTGCTAGATTGTAAACTTCGTCGGGCTGCACAGCTTCAACTATCCGTATTAGGGAAACGAAATCCGTCATATCCCCGTAATGAAGGCAGCATCTCTTTTCCGCAATAGCCTGCGTCATGGCGGCTCCAAAACGATGAGAGTTCGGAGCAGAACTCCTTCTTATCAGTCCGTGAACCACATAGCCTCGCGATAGCAGATACTCGGACAATAAAGCTCCGTCTTGCCCAGTTATCCCCGTAATAAATGCAGTGAGAGGCTTCATACAATTTCCCTATTTGGACCGCGCGATTACAGTCACCATTTTAGGCGTTTTGCATTTCACGTTTGCGGAAGATTTCCATCAACATCTGGCTGTAGCGTGAAATATTATACTTCTGATAAACAGCATCACGTTTTTCTCTAAAGTCGCTTCCCGGCTGTTGAACTTTTTGAGCCAGCTCTCTGTAGTTTCCGATATCGAAAGAATGGAAGACGTCGCCGTAGTACTTCCTGACCTCCGCGAATGAGGAGTTATTCGAGCAATAGAGATTTGAGCCGCATTCGGTCGCCAGAGCGACGACCCCGGACATGCTCTGCCCTACTTCAAGATACGGCAAAACAACTGCATCACAAAGCCTAAGTGCCTCTATGAACTCTGGATCAGGTACGTTACCGATAAAGCGAACTCTGTCATCGATCGAATACTCTATTGCGGTCTTTATAACTTCTGACTCAAGTCCTACGCTTGCCTTCGGCAAACGCTTCAATCTCCTGAGAATTTGATTTGCTTTCTTGTCGGCTACTTCATCTGTCGTGTCCAACAGGCGCTCAAGATACTGATCGATTTGAACGTTTGGCTTTACGGACTGTGGGTGCTGACTGCCGAAGAGTACGAGCGTATAATCTTTTGGCAGGTGAGCCAACGCCTTTATGGCAGTTTCAACTCCCTTGTAAGCAGACAAATATCCAAAGAGGCCAATTGTTTTACTGGTTTCAGAAAGCCCATACTTCTCTCGAAATCCATTTTTGTTATTGATGGCCCAAGACTGCTCCCGCTCTCGCTCTTTAAGGTACACCAATGGATGATCTAGGCAGTTAGCAAAATCAAAATACTCGGTGACAATTCTCCGTTCACGCTTAGTATGAACGCAGATGTGAACAGGCTTCTTCTGAGACTCAGTTTTGCACAATCTTATCAATTCTGGGTACAGGTGCTCGAACTGAAATGTTCTCGTATCCTCATGTAGTTCAAGAAACCTGGCTCTTCGTATCGATGCCCAGTAGCGGCTCGCCAACGTTCGTGAAGGAATGTCGATCCTATGCATTGTGAAGACAAGATTTGGCGCCGCTTTGATCAGAATGGATGTTCGCTTCCAAATGTCACTAACAATTGAACCGAACAGCCCAGCTTCGAATTGTATATTAACATAATCATATTCCTTAAGCTTTTTTGCTAGGTCAGCTATATGAGCATTTCCCAATGCGCGCGCTTTCGGAGACGTCTTCTGCAATACGAATAGATCGAGTGAGAGAATGTCGACGGTGCAATGCTCCTTCAGGGCTTCTTTTAAAACATGAGTATATGAAGCGTTTCCGCATTTCTCGTTATAACTGCTTACGATTGCGAGTCTCTTCATATTCTCTTCCTTCGTCCTCAAACTTGACAATTTTTCTGTTCTACTGATGAAGTCATGTATGTAAGTTGGCCGGGAAGAAATTCTTCCGATACCACTCAATAGTTTTTGCGATTCCGTCTTCGAACGTATACTGAGGTGAGTACCCAAGGCTCGTCAGCCGCTCGATAGAGTATGACCTCTCAAGCTGCCCCCTTGGTTTGTTTACGTCCCACTTCACCTCTACGCCCGGGTAGTGGCGCTTGAGGACTTCGACTAAATCTTTTATACTGCGTGAAATACCGGTGGCCAGGTTAAATGTACCTTCACCAAGTTTCAGCATTAGAAGCAGTCCTTCTGCGGCGTCATCAGAGTAAAGGAAGTCCCTCGTGGGAGATCCATCACCCCATATCGTAACGTCGTCGCAGGATGTTTGCGCGAATTGAAATTTGGAAATTAGCGACGGAACGACATGACCGTTTTCTTCATCGAACCGGTCGTACGGGCCATACATATTTGTCGCTATCGCATAGGCGTACTTCAAACCATATTGCTCGCCGTAGCTTCTAAGCTGAACCAACATCGCTCTTTTAGCTGTTGCATAGGCGTATTCTGAGCTATGTGGTTCCCCTAGCAAGCAGTCTGTTTCCGAGAACGGAATAGTCACTTTGTCGGAGTAGATCGCGGTTGTTCCCATCGCCACGACTTTATTTACGTTGAATTCGCGACAGGCATCTATAACGTGTGTATTGACTAGTATATTCCTCCTATACACATCTGCGGGGAATTTCAGATTGCCCCCAAGTCCGTGAACAGCGGCAGCTAAGTGAACTATGGCGTTGGGCTTTACAAATCTCACAATTGCCCTGGCTTCCTGAGACTGCTCTAAGTCGCCGTCATCTCGACCAGATAGTGCCACGATATCGATTTGTGGGTCGAGGGCGGCCTTTGCAACAAGAGCCCGTCCAACAACTCCGCTCGCGCCTGTTATAAGAAGTCGCAATGTCAATCCTCACACGGTTTCTTACGGGGTGCATTACTTTGGGGCATTATCTTCTGCTCGTGGAGCGGTCAATGGTCGCCGAATGAGCGTAGGCCGGGGCGCGGTTTCCTTAGACATTTTGCTGCGCTACCGAACGCAAAGCCGGAGGTAGAGCATGCACGGAAAAAACGGGGTGGAACCGGGCTTGACGGAGGCCGCGGCGGCGCCAGCGCGCACCCAGAGCGCTGGCAATGGCGACCCCGTGGCCAGGCCGACGCCGCTGTTTTCGGCAAAAAGGTGGCTGGCTCTCGGGCAGCGCTTGCTGCGGGGCGAATCCCTGGAGCAGGTGTCCCGGGAAACGAACGTATCGGTGCACCGGTTGTCGGAATAGTGCGACCAAGCGCTCTTGGCGGCGGAAAGTGCCCTGAAGGAGCGAGAACGGGACGCCCGGGACGAGGAGATCGAGCGCCTCAAGGCCAAGGTGGGCGAGATCACCATGGCAAACGAGTCGCTCTACGCGAAGATCGGCATGCTGAGGGGCGGCCGACTTTTGGCCGGGCGGAGGTTGAGGAAATGACCCGCACCACCTCGGTCTCCACCCAGTGATCCCCTTGCGGTCGAAGGAGATGTGGCTGCCCGTGATCATGATGGCCGGAACGCCCCGCGACTGCGCGGCGAGGGGCAAGGCAGGGGTCAGCAAGATACCCTCATTCACCGGCGTCAGTCCGTGCCGCATGGCCTCACCTGCGCAGACCCTGACAATCCCCGGGATGCTAGGTCGAAGGTCACGGCCGATCAGCACCTGCGATGTCGCCCCCTCCAAGAGGCGTAGGAACGATTTTGTGCAGGCCCTGCAGACCCCATTAGTCAGGTCCGCCACATGTCTACGCACGCCACTCGTCCCGAAACGCACGCCGGAGGCTTCGGCAAGTGTCTCCAGCCTTGCGCCGCCACCCCGCTCAGGCGCGGGCATAGATATCCTCGTAGCGGACGATGTCGTCCTCCCCGAGATAGCTGCCCGTCTGGACCTCGATCAGGATCATGGGAACCTTGCCGGGGTTTTCCAGCCTGTGGACGGCGCCGAGACGGATGTAGGTCGACTCGTTTTCTGCCAGGAGGCGGATTTCATTGTCCACCGTCACCTTGGCGGTACCCTGCACAACGATCCAGTGCTCGGCCCGATGGTGATGCGACTGCAATGACAGGGCAGCACCGGGCTTCACCACGATCCGCTTCACCTGGAAACGTAGGCCAAGTGCCAGGCTCTCGAACCAACCCCAGGGCCGGTAATCGCGGTTGAAGGACGTTGCCTGCTTAGCCGAGCGCGCCTTAAGAATTTCGACCACCTCCTTCACGCGCTGGCCCTCACCCCTGCGGGCGATCAGCACGGCATCCGGCGTTGCAATGGCTACGATGTTTTCGAGGCCGATGCCCACCACCTCCAGACCCTCCGTCTCCGAGCGCAGCATCGACTGTCGACAATCGATCGCCAGCGCGCGCTCGGACAGCACGTTGCCCTCCGCATCCGCCTGTGACCCCTGCCAGACGGCGTCCCAGCTTCCAAGGTCGGACCAGCTGCCGCCATAGGGCATCACGGCGATATTGGCCGCCTTCTCCATGATTGCATAGTCGATGGAAATGCTGCGGATATCCCTCCACGGTGCAAGCGCGAGGCGGGTGAACAGCTTGTCCATGCTCGCCTCCCGGAGCGAGGCCTCGACCGGGCCAATCATCTCCGGCGCATGGACCTCGAAGGCGGCGATCACGGTTTGCGCGGAGCATAGGAAGATGCCGGCATTCCAGAGATAGTTGCCGGAGGCGAGCATGCGCTCAGCCTCCGCGGCATCTGGCTTTTCGACGAAGCGGCGCAAGGGGCGAGGGCTGCCCGAAGTGCGGCAGGCGGCAGACGAGAACTCCAAATAGCCATAACCCGTTTCCGCCCGGGTCGGCGCGATGCCGAAGGTCACGATCTGCCCGGACAGCGCCGCTGACAGAGCGGCTTCCACAGCTGACCGGAAACCCGGCCCATCCGGCAGCACGTGATCAGACGGTGCCACCAGCATCAGCGCGTCTGGGTCCTTCTCCCGGAGCCAAAGCGCGGCGCAAAGCACCGCTGGCGCGGTGTTGCGCGGATCGGGCTCTATGAGTGTCGCCGCCGCAACCATTCCGGCATCCGCCAGCTGATCCGTCACGATAAAACGGAAACCGTCCGAAGTTATGACCAGGGGACACTCGAAGCCGGGCCCTGATAGACGCCGCGCGGACGCCTGGAACAGGCTCTCCTCGCCGACGAGCTTCACGAACTGCTTGGGAAAGCTTTGCCGGGAAAGCGGCCACAGCCGCGTGCCTGTGCCACCACAGAGCAAGACGGGATAAACCACTTCGAAACCTCCAAACCTTATCGAGTACCGCAATCCAACCATACGCCAGCTACATTATAGAGCAAGACTTTATAGTGAATATACGATACTCTTCGATACGCGCATATGCTACACGCGGCGCCCGTGGGGCTGATCGCTAGTCCGTCGAGAGCAGTTGATTCTGCAGCGCGCTCTGCGTGGCAAAGGTGCTGCTGACGGTCGCCAGCGTCATGGCGATCGGCTGCAGCGTTCGAACCCACTCCAAGCTCGGCGCATTGGTCACGTAAACGGTGTCATCGCTGCGGATGGCAAAAGCCTGTGCTATGAACATCGTCTCCGGCTTCGACATGTCGAAGCGGAAAATCACGGCACCCTGCTGCCAGCTGTTGTTCGCATCGAGCCAGGCCTTGGGTTCGCGCAGACGGAACACAAAGACGCCCGTCGCGCTCGATCGCCCGTCATCCAGCCCGCCAGCCTGCGCCAGCGCGTCCATCAGCGAGGGATTGGCCTTGGGAAATTCGATCTGCCCCGTCCTCTTGACGGCGCCGAGCGCATTGAACACCTTCCCATTAGCTTCGAGCGTCACCTCGTCGCCTGCACGCAATTGCTGGTTTCGGCCATTCAGTACCGTGTCCAGCGGAACCCGGCGGACAGACTTGCCGCGGCGGATGACGACGTCGATCTGATGCCGCGGCTTCGTCGCCCCACCTGCGCGTGCGATGGCGTCCACCAGCGTCAGCGGGCTTTCGATCAACGAGAACCGCCCCGCATTGTGAACCTCGCCGCTGACGAGCACGCTGGAGCCCCGGTCCGCCGTGATCTCGACCTGAACCTGCGGTTCGAAGGCGACGCCCTCGAGGGCGGCGCGGATACGGTCCTCGACCCGCGGCGGGTCCAGCCCTGCCACCTTCAGGCGGCCCGCATGCGGGAGCGAAATCGTCCCCTTGTGGTCGACGCGCAGATTGTCGAACACGGTGCCCCCCAGAGCCAACGGAGCAAAGATCCCTCCTTCCTTGGCCTCCGAAATACGTACCTTCAGCACGTCTCCGGAGGAGAGAGAGATCGGCGGAGCAGACGGCACGGCGACCGTTCCCGCAGAATCTGCTGGCCTGGAAATCCGGTAGTTTGAAACACGCGCGGCTGTCATGTCGATGAGCGTAAACCCGGAGAGATCCGCCGAAGCCTCCGAAATGAGCTTCTCCTGCGGACCGTCCCGCGAGATAGTGCAGCCTCCCAGTGCCGGGATGACGAGGAGAAGGGACAGCCCAATCCGAAACTTGCGAAAGCTAGACAGCACGTTTCACCCTTCCACCGGGCTCCGCGTTTCGCGTGTCCCCCATGGTTTCATCCTATATCGTCAAAACCGGATGCCTGACAAAAGAATTACAATCAATGTAAAAATTTGAAAATCGGTGGATTGCAGCTCCAATGCCGGTGCCGGGCAAGAGCGCCTCATCTGCTGGGCAGAAACGCTAGAGTGACTGAAGGAACTCTCTGAGGGACGAGAAATCCAACTGACGCGCTGGTAGGTTTGGCGGTCGAAGGGCCGGGGAGGCAATCTGCGCGCTCATGACCGCGCTGAGCCATCCTGGCCCATCCGTCGGAGGAACGGCTGTGAAGTCTCCGCCAGTCACCTCATGAAAAACAGGAATGTCGGATGCAATGACAGGCACCCCGAGCGCCCGCGCCTCCGCGACCGGAAGGCCATATCCTTCTGCAAACGATGGCATGAGCAGCGCCCTCGCCCCGCGAATTAGTTCGACCAGTGTGGGCGTCGCCACGTCGCTGAGTTCCAGCACATGCTCCCGGATGGCGGGGCTGCGGTCGAGAAGGTCGACAACGTTCTCGTTTTCCCAACCGCGCGCGCCAACCAGTATCAATTTTGGCGTGAGGGGCCCCAGCACCGCGCTCATCTCGCGCCAGACATGGAGAATGGTAAGGTGGTTCTTACGGGGCTCGATGGTGCTGCACAGGATGAAGTAAGGCGCCGCGCGCGTAATGTGACTTGACGCCGGACCGGGAACGAAGCTTTCTGCGAGCGGCATCGGGGCAATGTAGATCGGAAAGCCATGCCTGCCGAGACGGTTCATTTCCTCGCGCAGCACATCGGCCACCGCGCGGCTCGAAACGAGCGCTGCCGAACCCACAGTCGCAAGCTGTTCCAGCCTCCTCCTGTGTCGCGCTGGCTCCCGGGACCGGAAATATTCAGGATATTGCAGTGGCAGAAGGTCGTGAATGAAGAACACAGCCTTGACGTCTGTCCGCTTCCGCAACCAATCATAGGCGCCCCTCTCCGAAAGCGGAAACTGGCTGACACACAGATAGCGCGCCCTTTCGGGCAGTGCCACAACCGCCTGGGAACCCGCCGCCGCGAGCGTTCGGAAAGTGAATTTCGCAACGCTCGAGCACCTGCGGCGTTGCTGGCGACTGCCGAAGCCTTCGCCCGCCCGCACGTTGCTATTCTGGCCTGCTGTCCAGTCTGCCACGGCTGCGAGCAGGCATGCATCGATCCTTCCCGCTGACTCGCCGTAGTGCGATTCTATCCCTCGAAGCGCATTGTTAGCCCTGTCCCGCTGAACCAACCGCATTCCGAACGGCCCAAGGTAAAGCAGACCGGAATCATCCCCGCTTCCACCACCAAGGAAATACTGGGCGTATGCCATGTCCACCCGGTCAATTCCGTTTGGAGTCCGGCTGAAAATCCGGCTCGCCAGCCGGGTAAAGTCATATGCAATGGGATAGCGCCGCTGTCCGTCCATTCAAGTGATTGCCCTGGTCATCGGCGAACTGCCGAGTTGCCGCCACTGCGCGATGAACCCATAATACACGGCACCCAGGATCTTGGGAGAGAGAACTACCAAGACGAGGAACCTGGATGAGATCCGGCCGATCACGCCTGCCCCCTACCCGGACCGGCGTAGATCACCCATCCATCGAATGTTTGAAGCAAGGTAACTGCCCAGGTATCCCCTGAGGTGACCGGGATGGCGGCTTGAGCAATTTGGCTTGCCTTCCCCGGGGGTTGGCCGCTCAAGTTTTGGATGAGTCGGGCCGAAATAGCAGATCGGTTGAGAGAGGAAGAGTTCCTTACCATCATCGCCTCCCAGGCGGCTCATGCAGATGCACTCACAGCGCGCCTTGACGCACAGGCGGCGCAGATGCAGTCACAGCGGGTCGAGATGGAGGCTATGGCTGACGAGAACATGGCCCTGAGGTGGAAGGTGGAGGAACTTGAACGCCGCCTGGGACTGAACAGCACCAACAGTTCCAAACCACCCTCGAGCGATGGATTGAAGAAGCCGCCACGGGTGCGAAGCCTCCGCGAAGCCTTGGGGAATAATCCCGACGGCCAGAAGGACTACAAGGGCGAGACGATGAAACAGGTGGCCCACCCTCAGAGTGTGGTTGATCACCGTCCCGGAAGCTGTTGCGGATGCGGCACCGCCTTGGAGCAGGATGTATCGACCGGTACGACGATCCGGCAGGTCTTCGACCCTCCCGATCCGCAGCCGCTTATTGTGACAGAACACGATGCGCACCAATGCCGCTGCGCTAGGAGCCTGTCTGGATAATCTGATCTTTGTTGTATCTGTGCATTGGGTTTAGGTGGATGTTCTGGCTCATGTTGCGGCCTTGGCCAGTTTGCAGAGGTTGTGGGCGGTGCATATCAGGCTCCATTCTGCTCTGACGTTCTGCAGTCCCCTGAGGAGGAACTGCCGTAAGCCTCTGGCGTGCTTGATTTGACCGAAGACGGGTTCGACGACCTGCTTTCGTAGCCTGTAGCGCGACGACCGGCCGGCCTTCCGGATCTTTTTGGCCATTGCGGCCATCAGCGGTTTGCCTGTCAGCTTGCGGCGTCCGGCAGCGTGTGGCTGGCCGTGCTTGGCCCGGCCTGGCGCCAGGTAGGCT
>NZ_JBIICB010000362.1:0-3542 GCF_044239095.1 Aestuariivirga sp.
AAGGCGGCGCCAAGCCCGTGTCCCGCCAGCGCCAGGAGAGCAAGGACAGCCTTTTCATTCTGGCGCGCGAGCACCCTGATGTGCAGGCCGTGCTGAAGCGTTTCCCCGGCGCCGAGATCATCGACGTGAGGGAGCCGGACCAGACGATTCTTCCCCCCAGCATGAGTGAGAACGATGAAGAACCTCGGTGACATGATGAAGCAGGTCCAGGCCATGCAGTCGCGCATGGCCGAGATGCAGGCGAAGCTCGAACACGCCACGGTCACGGGCCAGTCCGGGGGCGGCCTCGTCAAGGTGACGCTTTCCGGCAAGGGCGCGATGACGGGCATTGAGATTGATCCTTCGCTCCTGAAACCCGAGGAGAAGGATATTCTCGAAGACCTGATCTCCGCCGCTCACGCCGATGCGAAGAACAAGTCGGAGGCCATGATGGCGGAGGAGATGAAGTCCGTCACCGGCGGGCTGCCGCTGCCGCCGGGCTTCAAGCTGCCCTTCTGATGTCGCGCCGCACCACGGGGCCTGAGATCGAGCGGCTGATCCAGTTGCTCGCCAAGCTGCCGGGGCTCGGCCCCCGCTCGGCCAGGCGCGCCGCCCTCTATCTCATCAAGAACCGCGAGCGCCTTCTCGTGCCCCTCGCCACGGCCATGGCGGAGGCGCGCGACAAGGTGACCGTCTGCTCGGAATGCGGCAACGTCGACACCGTCGATCCCTGCACGCTCTGCACCGACCCGCGCCGTGACCGCAGCACGCTCTGCGTCGTCGAGGACGTCGGAGACCTCTGGGCGCTGGAGCGCGCGGGCGCCTGGAACGGCCTCTACCACGTGCTGGGCGGCACGCTCTCGGCGATCGAGGGCATCCGGCCGGAGGACCTGAGCATCGACACGCTGATCGCGCGCGCAGGTGCGGGCGGTGTGAAGGAAGTGGTGCTGGCGCTCAATGCCACCGTCGAAGGCCAGACCACGGCGCATTACATCACCGAGCGGCTGAAAACCCTTGGGATCGCCGCCTCCCGCCTCGCTCACGGCGTGCCGGTCGGCGGCGAACTCGACTATCTCGACGAAGGCACGCTGATGCAGGCGATCAGGGCGAGAAGGCCCCTCTAAAATTGGGGCAGTCTGTCCTCTCCCGCTCCTTCAGCGGGAGAAGACGATTCGTGGCGATCATCTGATCGTTCGCGGCGCGGTCAGAAACCCTCCAGCACGATCTTGCCGCGTGCGGAGCCGCTTTCGATCAGGGCGTGGGCCTTGAGGAGATTGGCCGCGGTGATGGCGCCGAAATGGGCCGACATGGTGGTGCGGATCTTGCCTTCTTCCACCATGGCGGAGACGCTGTTCAGAAGTCTGTGCTGCTCCTCGATGTCGGCGGTGCCGTAAAGGGGCCTCGTGAACATCAGCTCCCAGTGCAGCGACAGGCTCTTGCGCTTCAGCTTCATGATGTCGAGCGGCGGCGGATCGTCGATGAGGCAGAAGCGGCCCTGCGGCGCCATGAGATCGACAATGGCATCGAGATGCTTGTCCGTTTCGGTGGTGGAGAACACGAAGCCGGGTGCTGAAAGGCCAAGCCTCTTCACCTCCTCGTTCAGCGGCTTCCGGTGGTCCACCACATGGTGCGCGCCCATCTCCTTCACCCAGGCCTGAGTTTCCGGGCGCGATGCCGTGGCGATGATGGTGAGGCCTGTCAGCTGCCGCAGGATCTGGATGGCGATCGAGCCCACACCGCCCGCACCGCCCACGACGAGGATCGATCCTGCCCCTTCAGGCGTGGGAACGGTGACCTTCAGCCGGTCGAACAGCGCCTCCCATGCGGTGATGGCGGTCAGCGGCAGGGCGGCGGCCTCGGCAAAGTTCAGGTTGCGCGGCTTGCGGCCCACGATCCGCTCATCGACGATGTGCAGCGCGCTGTTGGTGCCGGGCCGGTCGAGGGATCCGGCATAAAACACCTCGTCGCCGGGCTTGAACAGGGTTGCTTCCGGGCCCACGGCATCAACCACGCCCGCGGCATCCCAGCCCACCACCTTGTGCTCACCCGGCGGCGGCGCCACACCGCGCCTGATCTTGGTATCCACCGGATTGACGGATACCGCGCGCACCGCAACGCGGATATCGCGCCCGGTGGGAACGGGGACCGGAAGCGTGATGTCCTCGAGCGCCTGACTGTCCGAAACCGGGCCCGCATTCCTGTAGCCGACTGCCTTCATCAAGATATTCATCCTCAAAGCGTTATGGTTCGATCATTGCACGGGCTGAGCCCGCGCGCCAATTCCTCATGGGGGGTTCAATTGCGTTCGATGAGCTTCGGCCGCACCACCTCGACGGCGGTTTCCGGCTGCTGCAGGTCGAGGCTCTCGATCCTCAGTCCCCGGCGCGTGACCTTCTCGGCCGAGATGCCGAGCTTCTCGAGGTGGGCGGCGGCAAGCCCGAAATGCTTCTGCAATTCACCAACGCGGTCTTTCAGGCGGGCGACGTCCTCCAGCAGCCGCGTGACCTCCACCTTGATGAGGCCCGCCTGCTCGCGCATGCGGGCGTCCTTGAAGATCGCCTGAAGCGTCTGCACCAGCAGCATCAGCACGTTTGGAGAGGCGATGATGACGCGGGCGCGGTGCGCCTTCTGGATCACGTCCTCGAAGCGCTCGTAGAGTTCGGCGTAAACGGCTTCGGACGGCACGAACATGATGGCTGTCTCATGTGTCTCCCCGGCGAGGAGATATTTCTCCGCAATGTCCTTGACGTGCTTCAGCATGTCGCCCCTCAGCCGCGCCTCGGCGTTGCGCAGCTCGTTTTCGCCGCGCGCCGTCTTGAGGGCGTTGAAGGCTTCGAGTGGAAACTTGGCATCGATCGCCAGCCTGATCTGCGAGTCGGGCAGCGAGACGAGGCAGTCCGGCCTGGTGCCGTTGCTCAGCGTGTCCTGGAAGGCATAGGCATTGTTGGGAAGCCCGTCGCGGATGATGGCTTCCATGCGCGCCTGGCCATAGGCGCCGCGCGCCTGCTTGTTCGACAGAATGTCCTTGAGGGTCAGCATCTCGCTGGAAAGCGCTGTGATGTTCTTCTGTGCCGCGTCGATGACGGCCAGGCGTTCATGCAGCTGGTTCAGCGATTGCCCGGTGCGGACCGATGCCTGCTCGAGCCGCTCGTCCAGCGCCGAGGCGAGCTGTATCTGTGAGCCTTGCGACTGTTCGACCAGGCTCTTCAGCGCACCGGAGAGTTCGGCAATGCGGAACTCGAGTTCCACCGTGCGCTTCAGGCCCGCCTGCCGGTTGGCCTGGGCCCGCCACGACAGGACCACCGCCGCGATCAGCAGAAACAGCGCGAAGATCGCTGCGGCAACGATGATATCGAGCAGCGTGACGGGGGTGCCGCCGATCACGATCAGGGCGCGGTCAAGGTCCATGGCGGGAAGCCTAAACCGATTCGCCTCACTAGTGTCTTGATCGATAAATATGTATGATCATGCCCTGATTTGATTTGGGGGCATGAGATGGGCAAGCCTGCTGTTAGGATTGTTTTGGAGCCGTCGCAGCGGACGGAACTGGAGCGGTTGGTTCG
>NZ_JBIICB010000094.1:0-13954 GCF_044239095.1 Aestuariivirga sp.
CCCTCTCCCCCACATGCGTGGGGGAGAGGAATAAGCTGGGGCCAAACACACGAACGCCCTCCGTGGGGAAGCGGAGGGCGCCGTTGGGCAAGCGGTGTGGGGCAACACCGGGTGCTGCCGGACGCCCTTGGGCAAAGCGTCCGGAGTCTGGGAAATGCGGGGAAAGCGGGCCTCAGTCGTCCGAGACGGCTTCGTCTTTCTCGGAACCGTGGCTCAGCGCGGCGGCCAGTATGCCGGCGTTGGAGCGGATGGTGGACTCGATGGCGTTGGCCATGTCGGGGTTCTGGCGCAGGAAGGTCTTGGCGTTCTCACGCCCCTGCCCGATGCGCTCGCCATTGTAGGAGAACCACGAACCGGACTTCTCGACCACGCCCGCGGTGACGCCTAAGTCGATCAATTCGCCAACCTTGGAGATGCCTTCGCCATACATGATGTCGAACTCGACCTGCTTGAAGGGCGGGGCCACCTTGTTCTTGACCACCTTCACGCGGGTCTGGTTGCCGACCACCTCGTCGCGGTCCTTGATGGCGCCGATACGGCGAATGTCGAGGCGGACAGAAGCATAGAACTTCAGCGCATTGCCGCCCGTCGTAGTCTCGGGCGAACCGAACATCACGCCGATCTTCATGCGGATCTGGTTGATGAAGATGACCATGCAGTTGGTCTTGGAAATCGAACCCGTCAGCTTCCTGAGCGCCTGGCTCATCAGACGGGCCTGCAGGCCCGGCAGCTGGTCGCCCATCTCGCCTTCCAGTTCGGCGCGCGGTGTCAATGCCGCAACCGAGTCGATCACCAGCACCTCGACGGCGCCAGAGCGCACCAGCGTGTCGGCGATCTCGAGGGCCTGTTCGCCCGTATCGGGCTGGGAGATGAGGAGGTCGTCGACCTTGACGCCGAGCTTGCGGGCATAGACCGGGTCAAGCGCATGCTCGGCATCCACGAAGGCGCAGATGCCGCCGCGCTTCTGGGCTTCGGCGATCGTCTGCAGCGCCAGCGTGGTCTTGCCGGAGGACTCAGGGCCATAAATCTCGATGACGCGGCCCTTCGGCAGGCCGCCGATGCCGAGTGCGATGTCGAGCCCGAGGGAACCCGTCGAGATCGCCTCGATCTCGAGAGCCGACGAGGCGCCGAGCTTCATGATGGAGCCCTTGCCGAACGCCCGCTCGATCTGGCTCAGGGCCGCGTCCAATGCCTTGCTCTTGTCCATGTTGCTCTCAACGACCCGAAGATTCGACTGCGATGCCATCGGTGTACTCCTTCATTCCGCCTGGGTCCACCGGGGCGTCAGCTGTGTGCGAACCGGTGATGTTCCAAATATGTTCTATTTCCGTTCGGATTTCAAGCAAAAAAACGAAACCCCTTAAGCCCTTGAAAAGATGGTAAACGCGCGAAACAAATTTGGAACATACCGGAACAGCAGGGCGTCACCCGGATGAGGACGCCCAAAACCCCGAACACTCCCGCCTGGCGCGAAGTCCCGTCAGTTTCGTGATTGCGCCAGCGCGGCTTCCAGGGCGGCGGTGGCGGATCATGCTCAAGCAACTGACCTTGCGCGCGTTCTTGTCGACCAGGTGGGTCCACCTGGCCGGAACGCGCGCTATCCCTCGATCGCTTCCTTTACCTTCTCCACGAGCTGCTTCAGCGAGAACGGCTTCGGCATGAAGGAGAAGCCGGAAAAGCCCTCCAGATCCTGCTCGAACTGCTCGCCGGGATAGCCCGAAACAAAGACGAACTTCGTCTCGATCCCGCGCTTCCTCAGTTCACGGAGCAATGTGGGTCCGTCCATCTCGGGCATCACCACATCGGAGATGATGAGGTCGAAACCCTTCTCGTCCATTTCAATCCGCTCCATGGCGCTTTCGCCCGAATCCGCCTCGACAACGGTATAGCCGCGGGAGGTCAGCGCGCGCAGCGCGAATGCCCGCACCGCATCCTCGTCCTCCACCAGCAGGATGCGCTCCTTGCCGGTATAGTCGCGCTTTGCGGGTTCCGCGGGCTTCTCCTCCGGAACCGGCTCGCTGGCGGTTTGCGGGTAGTAGCGCGGCAAATAGATCCGGAAGGTGGTGCCCTTGCCAACCTCGCTGTCGCAGAAGATGAAGCCGCCCGTCTGCTTGACGATGCCGTAGACGGTGGACAGGCCAAGGCCCGTGCCCTTGCCCACGTCCTTGGTCGAGAAGAACGGCTCCCAGATCTTCTCGCGGATGTGCTCGGGGATGCCGGTTCCGGTGTCCTCCACCTCGCAGGCCACGTATTCGCCCGGCGGCATGAGGTGCGGCGCGATGCTGTGGGAGGCCTCCCTGGAGACATTGTAGGTCTTGACCGTCAGCGTGCCGCCATTGGGCATCGCGTCCCTCGCGTTCACAGCGAGGTTGATGATCACCTGCTCGAACTGGTGGATGTCGACGAGTACGAACCCCAGTTCCCGGTCATGCGAGATCCTGAGTTCCACCTTCTCGCCCAGCACGCGGCCCAGCAGGTTGCCGAGGTCGGACAGCGCCTCCGTCAGCACATGCACCCGGGGCTGCATGGTCTGCTTGCGCGAGAAAGCAAGGAGCTGGCGCACCAGGTTCGCCGCGCGGTTGGCGTTCTGTTTGATGTTCATCACATCCGCGAAGGCCGGGTCGGTCGGACGCATTTTCGCCAGCAGAAGGTCAGCAAAGCCGATGATGGGGGTAAGCACGTTGTTGAAGTCATGCGCGATGCCAGAGGCGAGCTGGCCCACGGCGAGAAGCTTCTGGCTTTGCGCCAGCTGCACCTCGAGCGACTTGTTCTCGGTCTTGTCCACCGCGAAGACGACGGCGGTATCATCCTCCGCCGCCAGCCGGGTGAAGGTGAACAGCACGTTGCGCGGGCTTTCGCCCTCCACATTGGCTTCGATCTGGTGCAGGCTGCCCTCGGCGGAGAGCGCGGCCTCGAGCGTCCTCTGCAGAGCCGCACGCTCGCTCTGCACGATGGCCACCGAGAGCTGCGCGCCGCGGCGCACCTTCTGAGACAGCCCGATGAAGGCGGCGTTGGCCATGCGGATGCCGCCCTCCTTGTCGACCTCGGCGATGCCGATCGGCGCATTGTTGATGAACCGCGACAGCCGCGGCGCGGAAATCTCCGCCCGCCCTGCGGCGGCACCCGTGAGGCTGCGGGGAATGACCACGGTGCGCGAAGGCGCGGGCTGTCCCTGCGCATCGAATTCCACGTGGTGTATCAGCTGCACCGGGATCAGGCCGCCGGTGACCGCATTGGGAAGGTCGATGCTGAAGCTCTCGGTGACGGACCCTCCCGGCCTCACCTCGACGCCCGAAATCAGACGCGCCGCGGGCTCGCCGAGAAGGCCCGCGAGCGTCAGGTTCGCGGCCTCCGCTTCGGTGAGATCGATCCCCAGCCACTGGGCGAGCGTCGCGTTGATGTAGTCGACGCGCCCATCCGCCATGGTGGAGAAGAAGCCCGCGGGCGCGTTGTCGAGATAGCTGATGATGAACTGGAGACGTGAGAAGGCCTGTTCCTGCCTTTCCCTGTCCTCGCTGATGTCCTCGAGCCGCCACAGGCGGTAGCCGCTGCGCCCGTTCTCGGCGGCGCAGGCCGAAATCCTGATCCAAGCCGGCCTGTCCGGCGCGGCACAGGGCGCGGCAGATCCGGGCCCCACGCGGAGTTCGCGGCTTTCGCTGCGGCCCTCGCGCAAGCCCTGCGCGATCTGGTAGACGGCGGCGGAAAACTCCGGATAGGGCGTCAGCAGCACGTCCATGCCGACGAGGCGGCCGCCGCCGGCCCGGGCCACAAGCCCGCGGTAGGCGGCATTGGCATGGACGGCGCGGCCATTCCTGTCGGCCACCACCATGGGGTGGCCGATCGCATTGCTGACGGCATGCAGGAATTCATGTTCGCCAGCCCCGCGCCCCAGCCGAAGCAGCCCGGCGAGGAGGCCAAGCAGCGCCAAAAGCCCGATCGCCGCCAGCGCCGCCCCGCCCCACAGCACCAGGCGCGGATCGACCGGCACGTCCTGCGTCACGGCATAGGTCACAGCGCCAGCAGCCATCAGGGTCAAGAGCAGCACGGCGGCAATGCGCCCGCGGCCGTTGCCTGCCGCTGCAGGCACCGCCAATTCGCCCCTGCCCGGCGCGCTCTTCTCCGTCATGTCTGCCCACCCCGAATCATCGCCAGTATAGGGTAATCGCCGCCCGCGCCATCGCCCGCCTTGTTGCCGGTCCACCGCCACGCGTTCCGCGGTTCAGCCGCAGGGGTGGGCAAACCCGGGGGTTCGTGCCGGGGCACACGCTCCCGCTGCCGCGTTCTCTGCTTTACAAAGCTTTTCACCAACGTCATTCTCGACACTCCTGGGGAGGCCGGGACAAGAACTGCTGCAGAAGGCGGTCATTACCAGCCAGCGAAGGGGTGCTGCCGATGGAATTCCTGAGCCAGAACATGCAAGTGATCGTGGCTTCCCTCGTCGTGTTGGCGTTGCTCCTCGTGGTGATGCTCACGTGGCGGGCGGTGAGCCCGCGCATGGCCGGGCGCCGGGGCCAGCGCCTTGGAATCAGCGAATATCATGAGATCGACAAGTCGCGCCGGCTGGTGCTGGTGCGGCGTGACAATGTGGAGCACCTGATCCTGATCGGCGGCGCGCATGACCTGGTCATCGAGCAATCGATCACCCCCGCCGCCATCGCTGCGGCCTACACGCCCTCGCCCATATCACCCGACCCTTCCAGTTTCCGCCCCGCCCCGCGCGCGCCCTCCTTCAGCGACCGCCATCAATCCGGTGCCAGCCCGCCGCAGCGTCGGTCAGCTGATGCCATGCAACAGACGACAAGCCGGGAGGAGCCATAAGTCTGACGCGCGGTCCGGACCGGGCCTCAAACTCGCCTCATTCTCCCGCGATTGACCGGGCGAAAGGTATGATGATGTTCAAGTCGGTTTCCTTCGTCCGGTCCGTTGCCTGCGTCATGGCGGTGATCACCGCTCTTGCGGGGTTTTTCGCCGGCGAGGCGCAGGCCCAGGCGCGCAACCTGCCCCTGATCCGCGATGCGGAGATCGAGGGACTTTTGCGTCTTTACACGCGCCCCATCTTCAAGGCCGCGGGCATCAACCCGAAGTCGGTGAAGGTCTATATCATCAACGACCAGCGCATTAACGCGTTCGTGGCAGGCGGACAGCGCATCTTCGTCAATACCGGGCTGCTGATGCAGTCGGACACCCCCAACGAGGTGATTGGCGTCCTGGCGCATGAGACGGGCCACATTGCCGGCGGCCACCTCGCGCGCATGGGCGTGGAGATCGAGTCGGCGAGCTACACCCAGATCATCGGCATGCTTGTCGGCCTTGCCGCGATTGCGGGCGGGATCGCTGCGGGCAGTGCCGAAGCGGCCCAGGCGGGCCAGGGCGTGATGATGGGTTCGCAGGGTCTCGCGCAGCGCAACTTCCTCGCCTATGCGCGCGGCATGGAAGCCTCCGCCGACCAGGCGGCGCTGCGTTACCTGACTGCCACCGGCCAGTCTGGCCGGGGCATGATCACGCTGTTCGAAAAGCTCGGCCGCCAGTCCATGGCAGCGCTTCAGAACGCCGACCCCTATGTGATGTCGCACCCCATGCCGATGGACCGCATCCGCAACCTTGAGGAAGCGGCGAAGAAATCGAAGTTCTACGATACCAAGGACCCGCCCGCCCTGGTCCTGCGCCACGAACTGGTTCAGGCGAAGCTCTTGGGCTTCACCAGCGGCCCGCAGGCCGTGATGCAGCGCTACCCCTCCTCCGACCAGTCGATGCCGGCGCGCTATGCAAGGGCCATCGCCATGTTCCGCAAGGGCGACATCCGGAACTCCCTGCCGATTATGGAAAGCCTGACGGCGGAGTTGCCCGAGAACCCCTATTTCTGGGAACTGAAGGGCCAGGCCCTGCTTGAGAACGGCCGCGCTGCCGAGGCCGTGGCCCCGCTCGAGAAGGCGCTGAAGCTGCTGCCCAAGAATGGCCTGATCCAGATGATGATGGCCCAGGCGCTGATCGACACTGGCAGCGCGGAGAATTCCAAACGCGCCATCAAGCTGCTGAGGCAGGCCCAGCAGTCAGAGGGGCAGACGTCCGCGACCTACAAATTCCTGGCGCGGGCCTATGCCCAGACCGGCGACATTCCGCGCGCCGAACTCGCCACCGCCGAGGCAGCCCTTCTGCAGGGCGACCGCAAGCTGGCGGTGGAGAAGGCCAAATCCGCCCAGAACCTGTTCAAGAAGGGCACGCCGGAGTGGACCCGTGCTAACGATGTTTTGACTTTTGCCAGCCGCGATTGAATGGACGCCGGGCCTCCGGTCCGGCATTCTCCCGCTACATAAATAGGGAACCCTGACACATGACATTCCGCCCCCGGCTCACGGCCGCCGCCGCGTTTTTCTTCGCATTCGTCCTTCCTGCGGCGGCAGAAACCGGCTTCACCGACGCGCAAAAACAGGAGATCGGCGGGATCGTGCGCGAATACCTGCTCGCCAATCCGGAGGTTCTCCTGGAGGTGAGCCGTGAGCTTGAGGCGAAGCAGAAACTGGCAGAAACCGAGCAGCGCGAATCGGCAATGACGGCCAACGCCGATGCGATCTTCCGCTCGCCCCATGACCATGTGGCCGGCAACCCCGATGGCGACGTGACCCTCGTGGAGTTCTTCGACTACAACTGCGGATGGTGCAAGAAGGGCCTTCCCGAGGTTGTAAACCTGATCGAGCAGGACAAGAACCTGCGTGTCGTCCTGAAGGAATTCCCCATCTTCGGTGGCGACTCGGACTATGCTGCCAGGGCCGCCATCGCGGCGAAGAAGCAGGGCAAGTACTGGGAACTTCACACCGCGTTGCTGAGCCACGAAGGCAAGGTCACCAGTGCCGTGGTCGACGAAATCGCAGCGGCGCAGGGACTGGACGTTGCAAAGCTCAAGGCCGACATGGAGCTTCCCGAAGTGGCTGAGGCGATCCAGGCCAACCAGGCGCTTGCTCAGGCGCTGGCAGTCAACGGTACGCCCGCCTTCATCATCGATACCCAGCTGACACCCGGCTACCTCCCCGCGGCAGACCTCATGGCCGCCATCGCGGCCGTACGCGAGGGTGGCGGTTGCAAGCTTTGTTAACGGCGGTCCTTGCGCCGCTTCCTTCCGCCGCACTTCCCGCCTATAAGCAGCGGAAATCCTGAACAGTCGCCTGAGGGTCGATGAAGCCTGTCTATGTATTGAATGGACCGAACCTGAACATGCTGGGTCTCAGGGAGCCTGCGATCTATGGCGCGGCAACGCTTGGCGACATCGAGGCGCGCTGCCGCACGCATGCCGCGGGCCTGGGCCTGTCCATCACCTTCCGCCAGAGCAACATCGAGGGCGAACTCGTCTCCTGGATCCAGGAGGCGCGCGAGAAAGCCTGCGGTATCGCCCTCAATGCCGGCGCCTACACCCACACATCGATCGCGCTGCATGACGCCTTGAAGGCGGCGGAGCTTCCCGCGGTCGAGCTTCACCTGTCCAACGTCCACCAGCGCGAGGATTTCCGCCACCACAGCTTCATCGCACCGGCGGTGAACGGGGTGATCTGCGGTTTCGGCCCCGAGAGCTACGTGCTCGCCATCTCCGCGCTCCATTCCCTGATCACGGCAAACAAGAAGGCTTGACGAATGCCCCCGTCCAAGAAACCAGCGCCCCGGCCCGCCTCCGCGAAACCCGCGGTCAAAGACCCCGACCTCGACCTGATCGCGAGCCTCGCCGCCATCCTGAACGGCACCGGCCTCACCGAAATCGAGCTTGACCGCAAGGGCACCAAGGTGCGCGTGGCCAAGACGGTGACGGCAGTCGCTACCGTCGCGGCGCCACATCCTGCCCCCTCCGCGCATGTCCATGCCGCTCCGGCTGCGGCCGAGGCTGCCCCGGCAAAGGCGGCCGGCGATCATCCGGGCACCGTCAAGTCGCCGATGGTGGGCACGGTCTACCTCGCGCCATCGCCCGGCGCCTCCAACTTCATCGAAGTTGGCTCCACCGTAAAGGAAGGCCAGACGCTGCTCATCATCGAGGCGATGAAGACCATGAACCAGATCCACGCGCCGCGCGCGGGAAAGGTCACGCAGATCTTCGTCGATAACGGCCGGCCCGTCGAATACGGCGAGCCCCTCGTGGCGATCGAGTAGGCGGGGATGTTCGACAAGGTCCTCATCGCAAACCGGGGTGAAATCGCGCTCCGCGTACTGCGCGCCTGCCGCGAGCTCGGCATCCAGACCGTGGCCGTGCATTCGACGGCGGACGCTGACGCCATGCATGTCCGCCTCGCCGACGAGAGCGTGTGCATCGGCCCGCCGCCCGCGCGCGACAGCTACCTCAACATCCCCGCGATCGTCGCTGCCTGCGAGATCACCGGGGCAGAAGCCGTGCACCCCGGCTACGGCTTCCTCTCGGAGAACGCCCGCTTCGCCGACATCCTGACGGAGCACGGCCTCAAATTCATCGGCCCGTCGGCGGAACACATCCGCATCATGGGCGACAAGATCACCGCCAAGCTCACCGCGAAGGAACTCGGCATTCCCGTGGTTCCGGGCTCCGAAGGCGGCATCGGGGACATTGACGAGGGCAAGCGCGTCGCGCGGCAGATCGGCTATCCCGTGATCATCAAGGCCACAGCGGGCGGTGGTGGGCGCGGCATGAAAGTGGCGCGGACCGAGGCCGACCTCGAACTCGCCATGAGCACCGCCCAGTCGGAGGCCAAGGCGGCCTTCGGCAATGGCGAGGTCTATATCGAGAAATACCTCGAGAAGCCGCGCCACATCGAGATCCAGGTACTGGGCGACGGCAAGGGCCGCGCCGTGCACCTGGGCGAACGCGACTGCTCGCTGCAGCGCCGCCACCAGAAGATCTGGGAAGAGGCGCATTCACCCGCCCTCAACGCCCACCAGCGCGACGAGATCGGCGGACGCGTGGCGCAAGCCATGCGGAAACTCGGCTATGAGGGTGTGGGAACCATCGAGTTCCTCTACGAGAATGGCGAGTTCTTCTTCATCGAGATGAATACGAGACTCCAGGTGGAGCATCCGGTGACGGAGGCGATCACCGGCCTCGACCTGGTGCAGGAGCAACTGCGCGTC
This sequence comes from Aestuariivirga sp., assembly GCF_044239095.1. Lineage (GTDB taxonomy): Bacteria > Pseudomonadota > Alphaproteobacteria > Rhizobiales > Aestuariivirgaceae > Aestuariivirga. Next base: position 9,079 of record NZ_JBIICB010000094.1, read on the forward strand.
GCTGCAGGTGGCGATCTTCCCTATGCCCAGGAGGATATCACCTTCTCCGGCCATGCCATCGAATGCCGCATCAACGCGGAGAACCCGAGGACCTTCGCCCCCTCCCCCGGCCGCGTGGACGCGGTGCATTTTCCAGGCGGGCTCGGCTGCCGCGTCGACTCGGCACTTTATGCCGGCTACCGCATTCCGCCCTATTACGACAGCCTGATCGGCAAGCTGATCGTCTCGGGAAAGACCCGCACCGAATGCATGATGCGGCTCAGGCGCGCGCTCAGCGAATTCGTGATCGAGGGCATAGAGACCACCATTCCGCTGTTCCAGCAGCTCCTGGCCGAGCCCGACATCATCGACGGCCACTATGACATTCACTGGCTGGAGAACTATCTCGCCCGCCAGGCCTGACGCCGCAATGAGCACCATCACGCCGCAGATCCTGCTCCGTGCCTATGCGGCGGGGATCTTCCCGATGGCGGAGAGCGCAGAGGACAATGCGCTCTACTGGGTTGAGCCGGAGGAGCGCGGCATCATCCCGCTCGACGGACTGAAGATCTCTCATTCGCTGCGCAAATGCGTGCGGCGCAGGCCGTTCGAGATCAAGATCGACCATGATTTTCCAGCCGTGATCGCCCAGTGCGCCGCGCGCGCGCCGGGCCGCAACTCGACTTGGATCAACGCCCGCATCGTGGCGCTCTATTCCCAGCTCCACCGCATGGGCTGCTGCCACAGCGTTGAATGCTGGCAGGAGGGCACGCTGGTGGGTGGGCTCTATGGCGTCCGGATCGGGGCGGTGTTCTTCGGTGAAAGCATGTTCTCGCGCGTGACCGACGCCAGCAAAGTGGCGCTCGTCCACCTCGTGGCCCGGCTCAACTTCGGTGGCTTCAAGCTGCTCGATGCGCAATTCGTCAATCCCCATCTCGAGCGCCTGGGCGCCGTCCAGATGCCCAAGACCCGCTACCATCAGATGATGGAGCCGCTGCTGTCGCTCGAAGCCGATTTTTTCGCCTTCGACCAGGATGCGGAGCCCGAGGCAGTGCTCGCATGGGCGGGCATGCGCCGCTGAGACACGCGCGAGAGCGGCGGGCTGTCAGTTGAGATCACTGGGGTATTTGCACTCCATTCTTCCCGTCACCCCAGCGAAAGCTGGGAGTTGATCTCAAGTGACCGTCCGCCGCTCCAGAGCATGATGCACAAAAGTGGAAACCACTTTTGCGACAAGATCATGCTCAAGGAATCGATCTTCCGCGAGTTCTTTTCGACCAGGTGATTCAACCTGGTTGGAACCCTCGCTAATCCGCCACTTCCTCGCCTTCGCCGATCTGCTCCTGCAGCGTGGAGAGATCGGGAAGCACTTCGACAACAGGGGGCGGAGCGTTGGGATCGCGGCAGCCGGTGAGCCAGACGTCGTAGATGGCGTGTTCGACGGCGTTGAGGCCGGGGCTTTCCGCGAACATCCAGCCGGCAAAAATGCGCCTACGGGTTTTCTCGACCTCCACCTGGTCGACTTCTACGAAGCTCGTGGTCTTCGGCTCCGCCGTGAGGGGCCGCGTGAAGCAGGCATTGGGCTTCACAATGAGGGTGCCGAAGCGGCGTTCCTCTCCGATCGGGATTTCGAATGTGGTCGTGACGCCGGTAATTTTGTCGAGGCCTGCGAAGACGGCGATGGGGTTGTTCATCCGCTCAGCCTCTGCCAGGGCCTGTGGCGCTGCGGCGAGCATCAGCGCAAGGGCAAGGCTGGCGCGCCTCATGGCTTCACCGCTTCCACCCGCAGCCTCACATAGTCTGCTGTCCAGTTCCCGTCCGCGTCGCAGAGTGCTGGGCGAAGCAGTTCGACAGTTTCCGAAAGCGCGCTGTCCGCGTCCGCCCCGAACTGCGCGAAGAAGGGCTTGCGAAACAGCATGAGCCACTCTGCCATGCCGGTCTTCAGCACCACCGGGCGCGGGATGAGCGCGATCCGCTTCACGGTGAAGCCATGGCGCTCGAGCAGCGCCTGGTAAGGCGCGACGGCTGGGAAGTACCAGGGATGGGCAAGACCGGCATCGCCGCCGCGCCGGGCTGCGACAGCGCACAAGGCGGTGACGATGGCGGCCACGTTTCCGTGCCCGCCGAACTCGGCCACGAAGCGGCCGCCAGGCTTCAACGCGCGCGCAACGCCACGCACCACGCCATCGGCATCCGTCATCCAATGCAGGGCGGCGTTGGAGAACACGGCGTCGAATTCGGCGGTGAAGTCCAGCGCCTGCCCGTCCATCAGGCGCGCATCGATGCCGCGGCCGCGCGCCGCCGTGATGAAATCCTCGCTGGAATCGACGCCCACCACTTGCGCGCCTGCCGCGGTGAGTTCCGCCGTCAGGACACCGTCGCCACAGCCAAGGTCGAGGATGCGTTCGCCTGCCTGCGACTCCAGCCAGCCGACGACGCCGGAGGCGAGATCGGAGACGAAGCGGGCATGGGTGTCATAGGAGCCCGCTGACCACACCTGGCGGCGCGGATCGGCCTGAGTGGTCATCACGGCGTCTGGGTGTCCGCAGCGCCGCCGGAGGCGCCGCCCTTGTTCTCGAACATCGCCTGGCTGATCAGCGACCAGATGTCGACCGCGCCCTGGGTGTTGGAGATCACGCCGCCCTCGGCGAGCATGGTCTCCGCGCCACCTTGCTCGAGGGAGATGAACTTCGATCCGAGAAGGCCTTCGGCCGTGACCTTGGCGGATGCATCCTCGGTGAGCTGGACCTTGGGGTCGAGCTCCATCTTGACATTGGCCTGGAAGTTTTCCGGATTGAGCGTGAAGTCCACGACCGAGCCGACCTTGACGCCCGCCACCCGCACATCCGTCCCGATGCTGACGCCCTCCGCGTTGTCAAACTCCGCGCTGACGCGGTAGCTGCCTGCGGTGCCGCCACGCTCGGAGGCCTGGTAGGCATAGATGAAGAACGCCGCAGCAATCGCGACGACCGCGGTGCCGATCAGCGTCTCAACCGTCGAGTTCTTCAAGGCCGCCTCTCCTGTTCATTGCGGGCAGGATCTAGGAACAGACCCCAGCCAAAATATGGCGGGCTTACTCCGGCCGCCAGGCGGAATAGTCCGCCGCGCGCGGGGCGGGCGTGGAGCCTGCCAGGATCGAACCCTTCGGGCGATACGCCATGGGCGTGCCGGTCTGGTTGGGGCGATGGGGCTTCTGCCATTCCGCCGGATGGTAGTCTTCCTGGCCAGGCGTCACATCGGTGCGGTGATGAATCCATCCGTGCCAGCCGGGGGGAATGGAAGAGGCTTCGGAATAGCCGTTGTAGATGACCCAGCGCCGCTCCTTGATGGACTGGGGCAACGCGGATTTCGCGCGGAAGTACCGGTTGCCGGACTCGTCGGAGCCGACATATTGGCCGTGACGCCAGGTATAGAACCGGGTGTTCAGTGTCTGGCCGTTCCACCAGGTGAAAAGCTGCTTCAGGAATGACATGCCGATTCGTCCATTGCGCGGGGCGTGAAGCCCCCTGAAAACGCGGCGGAATATGGCGGATGGGGCGGCCTGCGTCCAGTGCCGAATTGCCACTCACGGCGCGGCGGCGATCAGGTCCTTGGCAATTCCGTCGCGCTCACGGCTGACAAGGACGCTGAGGCCCGTGGCACTGGCCCATGCGCTGCGCAATTCCGCAACGTCCTCAGGCGAAGCGGGCGCCAATGCGGGAATGGAATAGAGCTTCAGCCCGTTGCTGCGCACTTCCCGTGTGAGGCTCACGAGATAGACGGGCTTCGTCAGGCTGCCTTCGGCCGCTGCCACATCCGTCTTGTAGAGTCGCAGAACCTCGCGCGCATCCGGATCGCCCTCCACCTTGCGGGTGAGTGTGAGTTTGGACTGCAGCCCTTCATGCAGCGCCGGACGCGGTGGCAATTCGGCCAGTGTTGCGTCAGGGTTGAGATAGGGCAGGCTTTCCCGCCAGCCCCAGGGCGGCACCACGCTCCAGCCGCCGCCGGCGAGCGATTGCGCGAAACGGTCAAGATCGCCCGCGTACTGGGCAATGAAGACCTCTTCCGGCTTGCCCGCAAGATCGATGCGGCGCACGGGAAGCGTCTCCCACTCGGCACCCAACCACTGGCTGAGCGGTACCAGCATCTGACGTTGCGGCATGGTATAGAGTTCATGGGCGCGGGTAAGCCCTGTTGCCACATGCAGGCCGCCTGCGAGGACAAACACGCCGAGTGCGGAGGCGAACAGACCCACGGGCTTGATCCGGCGCGGCGGGATGGCCTCGATCGCGACACCGAAGGCTGCCATCATCACCGTGCCGAACAGCAGGCCCGCGAGCACGTCAGACAGCCAGTGGGCGCCGAGATAGATGCGCGAATAGGCGATCATCACCACCACGACGGCGCAGATGGCATAGACCAGCGCCCTGCCCCAGCGGCCCATGGAATGGCTCACCAGCACGGCCAGGATGCCGAAGATCACGGTCGACATGGTGGCGTGCCCGGACGGGAAGGAGAAGATCTCCGGGCCCACGTAGTTGAGTTCGCTGGGCCTGGCGCGCTGGATGCCGGCCTTCATGGCCATCTCGAAGAGCTTTGCCGCGACGATGACGAATCCCGCCGCCCAGGCCGCGCGGTAGGCCTTGTGCCAGACGAGCCAGCCCAGCATGGTGGCAGCCAGCGCCAGCATCACGGGTGTGTCACCCATCATGGTGATCACTGTCATGATCGCGTCGGCGGGCGCGTTGCGCGTCTCGCGCATCAGCGTGGCGGCCGAGAGATCGATGTTGGAGACGGCATCGCCCGTTGCGGCCCGGAAGCCAAGGTTGAGAAGCCCGATCACGCCTGCAACCGCGATGGCGGCGAACAGCACGATCGCGACGGAGCGCGGGTTCTCGGGCGCGACGGCCCGGGCAAA
>NZ_JBIICB010000095.1:0-13920 GCF_044239095.1 Aestuariivirga sp.
GATGGCCAGCGCCACGGCGAGTGCCGCGGCAATCGCCGTGTCCGGCACCAGATGCGCCACGGCGATGCCGACCAATGCGGAGATGGTGTTGCCGCCGATGATCGACCAGGGTTGTGCGAGCGGGCTTGAAGGAACTGCAAAGAGCAGCACGGCGGAAGCACCCAAGGGTGCCACCAGCAGCGGCCAGTGCTCAGCCCCTGCGGCCCAGCCCGAGATTGCGCCCGCGAGCCCAATGCCGATGAGTGCGCCGAGGCAGGCGATGCTCCGTTCACGGAGATTGGCGCCAGCCATGCGCGGCGTGAGGGCGCGCAAGCCCGCCATGAGTGTGTTCTGCATGTTCTAGCGGCAGCCGAGATCGCTGAGAAGATCGGGCACGAAGCGCGCGAACTGGCCCTGCTCGATGAGCGTGGCCACTGCTTCCGTGTCGGTGGCGAATTCGCGGTCCTCGTCGCGGCGGGCGGATTTTTCGCGCACCAGGGCATGCGACTCTTCGATCATCCCGGAAGAGCGCAGCGGGCGGCGGAAGTCGATGCCCTCGGCCGCCGCCATCAGCTCGATGGCGATGATGCGCGCGAGGTTGGCGTTCATGGGCCCAAGACGGCGCGCACCATGGGTCGCCATCGACACATGGTCCTCCTGGTTTGCCGAGGTGGGCGCCGAGTCGACCGAGGCTGGATGCGACATCTGCTTGTTCTCGCTCATCAGCGCCGCCGCCGTGCATTGCGGGATCATGAAGCCGGAGTTGAGGCCGGGGTTGCGGATGAGGAAGGGCGGCAGGAGCGAGATCGTCGAATCAATCAGTGCTGCAATGCGGCGCTCCGAGAGCGATCCGATTTCGGCGACCGCCATGGCGATGATATCCGCCGCGAAGGCCACGGGCTCCGCATGGAAGTTGCCGCCGGAGAGCACCGCGCCATCCTCCGCGAAGACCAGCGGATTGTCTGACACCGCATTAGCCTCGATGGTGAGGGTGCGTGCGGTGTTGGCGAGAAGGTCGAGGCAGGCGCCCATCACCTGCGGCTGGCAGCGGAAGGAATAGGGATCCTGCACCCGGTCATCACCCTCGAGGTGCGAGGCGCGGATCTGGCTGCCAGACAGAAGCCGGCGGTAATGCGAGGCCGCGAGCTGCTGGCCGGGATGCGGCCTCAGCGCATGGATGCGCGGGTCGAAGGGCGTGTCCGAGCCCATCACCGCATCAACCGATATGGCGCCGGCGAGGATCGCGGCTTCCGCATTGCGCTCCGCCGCGACGAGGCCGGAGAGCGCCAGTGCTGTCGATACCTGCGTGCCGTTCAACAGCGCCAGCCCCTCCTTGGGGCCAAGCGCCACTGGCTTCACGCCAGCGGTCTGGAGCGCCAGTGTACCGGAGAGGCGCACGCCCCTCACCATCGCCTCGCCTTCGCCAATGAGCACGAGGCTCATGTGGGCAAGCGGTGCCAGATCGCCCGAAGCACCCACCGATCCCTGCCCCGGGATCACGGGCAGCACATCGGCATTGATGAGCGCGGCGAGCGCTTCCATGGCGGAAAGCGAGATGCCCGAGGCGCCCTGCGCCAGCGCGTTGAGCTTCATCAGCAGGATGAGGCGGGTAACGCCCTGCTCCAGTGGCGCACCAACGCCCGCCGCATGTGAGCGCACGATGTTCACCTGCAGCCGGTCCAAATCCGCCGCCGCGATGCGCGTCTTGGCGAGCTTGCCGAAGCCGGTGTTGACGCCATAGATCGCGTCACCCGTGGCGAGCAGCCGCTTCACCGTCTCCGCCGAGCGGATGATACGGGCGCGGGCCGCGTCAGATAGCGAGACCTTGATGGGTCCGCCGAGTGTGGCACGAATGTCGGCGAGGTCGAGCGGGCGGTCTCCGATGGCGATCATGTGGCGAGTCTCCTCAGGGCGGTGCGGAAATTCTCCGCAATTGTCTCTTCATGGATGTGATGGCGGTCCTCCACGACGTGACGGCCCGCGACGAAGACGTCCTTCACCAGCGCATTGCCGCCGGAGAAGATCCAGCTGTCGAGTGCTCCATCCTCGCTTCGTCCGCCAAGCAACGGGTGCTCGGCATCGAGCACGGTCACGTCACAGCGATGCCCCGGAGCGATGGCGCCCACCGGCTGCCGCATCGAGAGGGCACCGCCCTTCAGTGCCGCCTCGTAAAGCGTGCGGCCAGTGGACTGGCCCGGACCGCCTGCCAGCGCATTGCGGGTGCGGTCGCGCAGGCGCTGCGAATATTCCAGCATGCGCAAGTCTTCCGCAGGCGACACTGTGATGTGGCTGTCGGAGCCTATGGCAATGACCCCGCCATCGCGCATGTAGTCCACGGCCGGAAAGATGCCGTCACCCAGATTGGCCTCGGTCGTCGGGCACAGCCCCGCGATCACGCCGGAGCGGGCGAGCGCTTTGGTCTCAGCCGCCGTCATATGGGTGGCGTGAATGACCGTCCAGCGGTCGGAGAGGTCGAACTCCCGCATGAGCAGTTCCACCGGACGGAGGCCACAGAGGGCGAGGCAGTCCTCGACCTCCTTCATCTGCTCGGCGACATGGATGTGGATGGGGGCCTCGGCGGCGAGCGCGGAGGTTACTTCGCGAAGTAATGCCGGGGTGACGGCCCTGAGGGAATGCGGGGAGATGCCGACGCGCGTGAGCGACCCTTCTTGTATAGACAGGTTACTCACGATCTTCTGGAACCGGTCTGCATCATTGATGAAGCGGCGCTGGCCCTCTACCGGAGGCTGACCGCCGAAGCCGCTGAAGGCGTAGAGCGTCGGCAGGATGGTGATGGCGATTCCCGCAGCTTCCGCCGCCGCGAGACAGCGGAGACTCATTTCTGCAGGATCGGCATAAGGCGTGCCGTCCGGCTGGTGGTGGAGGTACTGGAACTCGCCCACCACGGAGAAGCCCGCTTTCAGCATCTCGACATAGAGCTGCGCGGCCACGGCTTCGAGGTCATCGGGCGAAAGCCTGAGCGCAAAGCCATACATGGCCTCTCGCCAGGTCCAGAAACTGTCCGCCCCGGGCCCTGCCCGCTCGGCCAGCCCCAGCATGAAGCGCTGGTGGGCGTGGGAATGGACGTTCGGCATGGCGGGCACGGCAATGCCGGAGACATGCTCGCCGCCATCACCTGCTGCAATGGCCATGATCATCCCGTCGGCCCCGACGGTCACCGTCACATCGGATTGCCAGCCATCGGCGGTGAGTGCGCTGGCGAAATGCAATTTCCTGCTTTCCATGCTTCAGACTATACTGTATATACAACCTTATACAAGAGGCTTGTCCACTCATGCTGCTCACCAACCTCAAGGCCGCGACGATGCGGGATGGCTATGGCCTGATCGCGGATGCGGCCATCATGATCGAGGGTGGGAGGATCACCTGGATCGGCCCCAGCGCCGAGGCGCCTTCGGGCCATGAGGCCACCGACTGCCAGAGCCGCCTCGCCACCCCCGGCCTCATCGACTGCCACACCCATATCGTCTACGGCGGCAGCCGCGCGCATGAGTTCGAGCAGCGGCTGACGGGCGTATCCTATGCCGAGATCGCCCAGGCCGGCGGCGGCATCGCCTCCACCGTGCGCGCCACCCGCAGCCAGTCCAAGGCGGACCTCGCCGCGTCCGCCTTGAAGCGGCTGGATGCGCTGCTGGCGGAGGGTGTCACCACCATCGAGATCAAGTCCGGCTATGGGCTGGACCGCGACACCGAGATGAAGATGCTGAAGGTCGCCCGCGAACTCTCCCAGTGGCGGCCCGTGGACGTGGTGACGAGCTACCTCGGCGCCCATGCCCTGCCGCCGGAGTTCAAAGAGAACCGCCAAGGCTACCTCGACCTCGTCTGCACCGAGGTGCTGCCAGCCGTCGCAAAGGCCGGGCTCGCCGATGCGGTGGACGCCTTCTGCGAGGGGATTGCCTTCTCGGTCGAAGAGACGCGCCGGGTGTTCGCGGTGGCGAAATCCCTCGGCATCCCCGTGAAGCTCCATGCCGAGCAACTCACCAATCTCGGCGGATCGAAGATGGCCGCCGAATTCGGCGCGCTGTCGGTGGACCATATCGAATATCTGGATCAGGAGGGGGTGGATGCCATCGCCCGCTCCGGAACGGTGGCCGTGCTGCTGCCCGGCGCCTTCTATTACCTGCGCGAAAAGCAGGCCCCTCCAGTGGCGGCGCTCCGCAAGGCGGGCGTTCCACTCGCCGTGGCGACCGACCTCAACCCCGGCACCTCGCCCGTGCATTCGATCCTCACCACCATGAACATGGCTAGCGTGCTCTTCGGCCTGACACCGGAGGAGGCGCTGATGGGTGTCACCGCCAATGCCGCCCTTGCACTCGGCCTCAAGGATCGCGGCGTGCTCGCCCCCGGCATGAAGGCTGACATCGCGCTGTGGAACACGGAGCGCCCGGGCGATCTCGCCTATCCGCTGGGCTTCAACCCGCTCGCCGCGGTCATCCACAAAGGCGAGATCGTACGGGGGATGCTGTGATGAACGAGGGCCAGCCGCTCTATGCGAAGGTGAAGGCGCACATCCTCGACAACATCCGCTCCGGCGCATGGGAAGCAGGCCGCCGCGTTCCCTCCGAGAATGAGCTGGTGGAGAGCTTCGGGATCAGCCGCATGACGGCCAACCGCGCGCTGCGCGAACTCACGGCGGAGGGCTACCTCAACCGCGTGCCGGGCGTGGGCACCTTCGTGAAGGAAGCGCCTGCCCTGTCGAGCCTGATGGAGCTGCGCAACATCGCGGAGGAAATCGCCCAGCGCGGCCACCGCTATTCCTCCCGCGTCATCGCCAAGTCCGCCGTCGACTCCAACCCGGCGCTCAACGAGGAATTCGAGGACCGCGCGCTGAAGCGCCTGTTCCACATCGTCATCGTGCATGAGGAGAACGGCGTTCCCGTGCAGCTCGAGGACCGCCACGTGAACCCCGCCGTGGTGCCGGATTTTCTGGCGCATGACTTCACGCAGACCACACCCACCGCCGTGCTGCTGGCCGCAACGCCGGTGGACGAACTCGAACACACGGTCGAGGCCACCATGCCCACGCCGGAGCAGCAGCGCCTGCTCGGCATCGCGGGGTCCGAGCCCTGCCTTGCCCTCTACCGCCGCTCCTGGAGCCGCGGGCGGGTCGCCACCGCCGTCACCCTCACCTATCCCGCCAGCCGCTACGCTCTTTACAGCCGCCACCGCACGAGCGCGCGCGGCACTTTCTCGCAATAGGAGTTTTCCATGACCACCCGCCGCGACAACAGCCGCGTCATCAAGGCGCCCACCGGAACCACGCTCTCAGCCAAGTCCTGGGCGACGGAAGCACCGCTGCGCATGCTGATGAACAACCTCGACCCCGGCGTTGCCGAGCGCCCCGAGGAGCTCGTCGTCTATGGCGGCATCGGCCGCGCCGCGCGCAATTGGGAGGCCTTCGACAAGATCGTGGCGGGCCTGCGCTCGCTCGAAGACGATGAAACGCTGCTCGTCCAGTCTGGCAAGCCCGTCGGCATCTTCCGCACCCACAAGGATGCGCCGCGCGTGCTGATCGCTAACTCCAACCTTGTGCCGCACTGGGGCACCTGGGACCATTTCAACGAGCTCGATAAGAAGGGCCTCATGATGTACGGCCAGATGACGGCCGGCTCCTGGATCTACATCGGCACGCAGGGCATCGTGCAGGGCACGTATGAAACTTTCGCCGAAGTGGGCCGCAAGCATTACGGCGGCAACCTCAAGGGCAAGTGGTTCCTGACAGCGGGCCTCGGCGGCATGGGTGGCGCGCAGCCCTTGGCCGCCACAATGGCGGGCGCCTCGATGGTGGCCATCGAATGCCAGCCCTCGCGCATCGAGTTCCGCCTCAAGACGCGCTACCTCGATACCAAGGCAAACTCGATCGAAGAAGCACTCGAGATCATCGACCGCTCGCACAGGGCAGGAAAGCCCATCAGCGTCGGCCTGCTCGGCAATGCCGCGGAGCTGCTGCCCGATTTTGTGAAGCGCGGCATCCGCCCCGATGCGGTGACCGACCAGACCTCGGCCCATGATCCGATCAACGGCTATCTCCCCGCCGGCTGGACGCTGGCCGAATGGGAAGAAAAGCGCGTCTCCGACCCGCAGGCCATCAAGGCCGCCGCCATGGCCTCGATGAAGGCCCATGTGGAAGCGATGCTCGACTACTGGCACTCAGGCGTGCCCGTCCTCGACTATGGCAACAACATCCGCCAGATGGCGCTGGAAAAGGGCCTCAAGAACGCCTTCGAATTCCCCGGCTTCGTGCCGGCCTACATCCGCCCGCTGTTCTGCCGCGGCATCGGCCCGTTCCGCTGGGCCGCGCTCTCCGGCAACCCCCAGGACATCTACAAGACCGACCAGCGCGTGAAGGAGCTGATCCCGGATGATCCGCACCTCCACAACTGGCTGGACATGGCGCGCGAGCGCATCGCCTTCCAGGGCCTGCCCGCGCGCATCTGCTGGGTGGGATTGGGACAGCGCCACCGCTTGGGCCTCGCCTTCAACGAGATGGTCCGGAACGGCGAGGTGGAGGCTCCCATCGTCATCGGCCGCGATCACCTCGACTCCGGCTCCGTCGCCTCGCCCAACCGCGAGACGGAAGGGATGTTGGATGGTTCGGATGCCGTATCCGACTGGCCGCTGCTCAACGCGCTGCTCAACACCGCGTCAGGCGCCACATGGGTATCGCTGCACCACGGCGGCGGCGTCGGCATCGGCTATTCGCAGCATGCCGGCATGGTGATCGTGGCGGATGGCACGGACGATGCCGCGCGGCGGCTCGAACGCGTGCTGTGGAACGACCCCGCCTCCGGCGTCATGCGCCACGCCGATGCAGGCTACCAGACCGCAGTGGACTGCGCGAAGGAACAGGGGCTGAAGCTGCCGGGGATCACGATATAGCAGAAATTTCCCCTTCGTCCGTTGCGAAGCAATGGGAGAAGGTGACCGGCAGGCCGGATGAGGGCTCTTTCAACCGGCACGACTTGCAGACAGATACCCTCATCCCCCCTTCGGGGACCTTCTCCCATCGCGTCGCGACGGGAGAAGGGGACAATCATCAAAGACCCCTATTCCGCCGCGCAGAACATGGTGGCCCAGAGACGCAAAAGGCCGGGCTTTTTTGTCTACGCGAGCTGCCCACCCCGTTCCCTTCTCCCGCGCGGCAGCGTGGGAGAAGGTGGCCGACAGGCCGGATGAGGGTTTCTTTCAACCGGCACGACTCGCAGATAGAGGCCCTCATCCCCCCTTCGGGGACCTTCTCCCATCGCGTCGCGACGGGAGAAGGGGACAATCGCTTATCACGGCGTCACCCGCATCACCCGTCCCATCGGGGCGGCCTCATCGGTGAGCATGTAGAGGTAGCCGTCGGGGCCCTGCCGCACGTCGCGGATGCGGGCTCTTCCGTCGTAGAGGCGTTCTTCCTCCACCACCTTGCCGCCGTCGAGCACGAGGCGGGCGAGGTGTTTCTGCACCAGCGCGCCGATGAAAAGGTTGCCCTTCCAGTCCGGATAGCGGTCGCCGGTGTAGAAGGCCATGCCGGAGGGTGCGATCGACGGGTCCCAGTAGTGCAACGGATGCTCGATGCCGTCCTTCGCCGTCAGGCCTTCGCCGATCGTCTCGCCGGAGTATTCGGTCCCGTAGGTGACATCGGGCCAGCCATAATTCTTGCCCGCCTGGGGAGTGTTCAGTTCGTCTCCGCCCTTGGTCCCGTGTTCAACCGTCCAGAGTTGGCCTGTCTCCGGGTGGATCGTGGCGCCCTGCAGGTTGCGGTGGCCGATGGACCAGATCTCCGGCAGCCATCCCGCGATCTTCGGGTTATCGGGGGGAATGCCGCCATCCTCGGTGATGCGGAGGATCTTGCCGATGTGGTTGTCCGGCTTCTGCACCAGATCGCGAAGGCTGCCGCGGTCACCCGTGGTGATGAAGAGCGCCCCCGTGCGGTCGAACACGATGCGCGAGCCGAAATGCTGGCCGCCGGTGGTGGCCGGCTGCTGGCGGAAAATGATCTTGACGTAGTCAAGGCTGCGAAGATCCTCCGACAGCCTGCCGCGCATCACGCTGGTGGCATTCTTGCCCTCCTCGCGCGGCTCCGCGAAGGACAGGAAGACGAGCCGGGTCTGCGCGAAATTCGGATGGAGCGCGATATCGAGAAGCCCGCCCTGGCCGACGGCGGCGATCTCCGGCAGGCCGCTGATCGGCTCCGAGACTTTCCGGTCAAGGCCGATGGTGCGCAGTGCGCCAGACTTTTCGGTGACGAGGATGACACCTTCCGGCAGGAAGGCGAAGGACCATGGCCGGTCGAGGCCATCGGCCATCGTCTCGAGCATGGCCGCGGAGACGGACTTGTCATCAGCCTTCGCCCGCAGCGTGATCAGCGGAACGGCGAACAGGCTTGCGAGAACGGCACGGCGATCGATCATGGGGCACCCACCTCGTGAGGTTGCAACGTCTCAAGCGGCGGATGTGGTTGTCAGGTGGCGAAGGGTGCAAGCCCTGCTCTCAGAAACGCGATCTCGTCGTCATTAATGCCATGGGCGGAGCCCGGATAGATCCGCTCCGTCACCGACGCACCCATGCGGGTGAAGACCGCCGTCGTCTCCTTGACCCGCGCCAGCGGGATATGCGCATCATGGTCCGAACAGCCGAGAAAGACGCGCGCGCCTGCGAGCGAGCCCTGATAATCGCGGGGCGTGCCCGGCGGGCCGATGGCACCACCGCTGAGAATGCCGGCGAAACCATAGGCGCGCGGGTTGCGGAGCACCGTCTCGCTCGTGAGGCAGGCGCCCTGGCTGAAGCCGATCACGGCCAGTTTCCCGGCATCGACGCCTGATCCCAGAATGTCCGCGATGATGGCGGCGACACGCTCGAGCGCTTGGGACAGATAGGGTTCATTCGCCGCCGTGGGCGCCATGAAGCTCTGCGGATACCAGCTGTGCCCATGGGCCTGGGGCGCCAGATAACAGAGATCCGGCATGGCCAGGACATCGGCCAGTGGCAGGATGCTTTCTGCCGTGGCGCCACGGCCGTGGATGAGCAGGACCACGCCCGAGGCGCGCTGAGGCAGCGCGCCCGCCTGGCGCAGGCCGTGCCTGGCGATCACATCTTCCAAACTCACAGCTTCGGCCTCCCTTCGGGTCCGCGGTACCATTGGCCTTGCGCAGTCTCGAAGGCCATTGCCAAGCCGAGGAATGGGTTGCGGAGCGGCTTGCCGTTGATCTTCGGCACGCAGGTAAAGCAGTTGACCTTTGGCTGCACCGCCTCCGCACGCCGGATCACGGCTTCCATGAGGTCGAGGGGAGAGAGCTTCTTCTTCCGGAAGAGCCGCAAGGCCTCGGCGGCGGAGAGATAGCAGAGTTCGGCGTCGCTCATGAGATTGCCTCCGCAATGGTGTGGAGTGCCTGCTGGGTGATGATGTTGTAGTGCGGGTTGAGGAAGTCGGGCCAGCTCGAGAGCTTGACGGCCACCATGCGATAGTCCCAGTTCACATAGATCATCTGGCCGAACACGCCCCGCGCATAGAGCGCGCGTGAGCGCGGGTTCTCGATCCACCACTGGTTCCGGTAGGCGCCCTCCGGCAGCGTCTCATGATAGCGGCCGCCGAAGATTGCGTGGTTGCCGTTGCGCGTCGCCTCCACCCAGGCGGGCGGCAGGATCCCGCCGCCATTCTCGAGGTAGAGGAGGCCCACCCTTGCATAGTCGCGCAGGCAGGCGTTGAAACCGCCGTCCGCCAGCGCGCTGCCCGCGCAATCGACGGTGAAGCTGGCGCTTTCCTCCGCGCCCATGGGCGACCAGATCTCGTCAGAGACGATCTGCGCAAGCCGCTTTCCCGCGGCGCGCTCCATGCAGAAGCCCAGCACCTCCGTTTCGATCGAGCGATACTCGAAGAGCGCGCCATGCGGACGTGCCAGCGTCTTCAGCCCGAGAACCTGCTCGAACACGTGGCGGGGCCACTTGATTCCGGGGTCGCTTCCGGGAGGGATCGGCTTCCAACCGGAAGAGACATCGAGCTGGCCGATGTCAGAACACGGGTCGGTATAGGCCTCCTCGAAGCGGGTGCCGCTTGCCATGTCGAGAACGTGCTGCACGGTTGCCCCGCGATAGGCGGTTTCCTCCAGCTCCGGCAGGTAATGCGTGATGGGCTTGTCCACGTCGAACAAGCCTTTGCCCGCAAGGGCGCCCGCGGCGGCAGCCGTCACGGATTTCGCCACTGATTGCGAGAGATGAAGGCTGCGCGGTTCCATGCCGTTGAAGTAGCGCTCATGGACGATTGCGCCGTCCTTCAACACGATGAAGCCGTCGGTATAAGTCTCGTCCAGAAGGCCTGCCAGCGAAGTGGTTCCGCCAAACGTCGAAGCGACCGTGAGACCGTCGAGGTCACGTTCCAGGCGGGGCAGTTCTCGTACCGGGCCACGGCCCCGCCAGACCTCGGTGGTGGGCAGGATCTGCCGGATGTTCTGGAAGCTCCAGCGGTTCCACGGCGGGCGGTCCCACTCCATCCGGGAAGGGATGAGCGCCGGGGGGGTGCCCTGCATGATGGGAGGGCGGGGTTCGGAATTGCGGTAGGACGGCATGTTCCCTCATCAGAAAAGCCCCGGCGGGTTGAAGCGCCGGGGCCCTGGTTCACTGATGCGGATTACTTCAGGACCTCGGTCCAGATCTTGGTGTAGAGCTCCGTCACCTCGGGGGCGCAGGGCTTCAGGAATTCACCTACAGCCTCGAACTCCTTCGGAACGATCAGTTCGGGAGCATCCTTCATGTCAGCCGGCATGAACTGCTCGGAACCCTTGATGCCGTTTGCGTAGCGGGCGAAATCCGAGATCATCGCGGCGTTCTGCGGGTCCATGATGAAGTTCAGGAACAGCTTCGCGTTCTCGACATTCTTGGCGTCCTTCAGGATGGCGGCGCTATCCATGAAGTAGGGGAAGCCTTCCTTGGCGAAACCGAACTTCACATCCGGGTTCTGGGCGCGCGCGCGCATGGCAGCGCCGTTCCAGTAGAAGGCGGCGGCGAAGTCGCGGCTGGCGAACTTCTCGATCACGCCGTAGTCCATGGCGATCCACTTCGGCTTGGCCTCGACCAGCTTGTCGCGCACCTTGCGCAGCACGTCCTTGTCGGTGGTGCACCATTCGCCCCCCATGTAGCGGATCGTGGCGTACATCACGTCGTTCATCTCCGGCGCGACGTTGACCTTGCCCACGAGTTCCGCCGGCGGATCGAGGAAGATCGCGGAGGTATTGATGTCACCCTTGTAGACGGACGTATCGACGACAAGGCCGGTCAGGCCCCACTGCCACGGCACGGAGAAGCGGCGGCCCGGATCCCACTCGACATTCACCCAGCGCTCGTCGACGTTCTTGAAGTTCTCCATCTCGTCAGGGCGCGCTTCGAGGAGAAGGCCTTCGTTGATCCAGATCGGCATGTAGTTGGCGGAGGGGACGACGATATCGAAGCCATGGCCGCCGGCCCGCACCTTGGCCAGCGCCGTGTCATTCGAGTCGTAATCCGTGACGGTCACCTTGACCTTGTGCTGCTCCTCGAACTTCTTGAGCAACTCGGGCGAGGTGTAGTTGCCCCAGTTGAACAGGTTCAGTTCGCCGTCGGCATGGGCTGCACCCGCGCCGGCAAGCATCGCAAGGCCCGCGAGGGCTGCGGTCAGTCTGGTCTTCATGTTAGTCTCCCTTTTGCTATTTTTCCGCATGTCACGCCTTCTTCTGGCTGATGAAGAAGAACAGCGTGACGATGATGACCGATATCGCCAGGAAAACGGTCGATATGGCATTCATTTCCGGCGTGATGACGCGCCGCAGCTGGCCCAGCATATATGTGGGCAGGGTATCCTGGCCGCCCGACTTGACGAATTCGGTGATCACCACATCGTCGAGCGATATCACGAATGCCAGCATGAAGCCCGCGAGGATGCCCGGCCACAACAGCGGCAGCGTCACCCTGCGGAAGGCGTTCCATGGCGTTGCATAGAGGTCGGCGGCGGCTCTCTCGAGCGTCAGGTCCATGCTCTCGAGCCTCGCGCGGATCGGCAGATAGGCGAAGGGGATGCAGAAGGCCGTGTGGGCGGCGATGAGATAGGCAAGGCCCGAGTAGCCCGTCCAGTCCTTGAGGCGGGCAAAGACGATGAGCAGCGCCACGGCAGTCACGATCTCCGGCACCATCAGCGGCTGGTTGATGAAGGCATATTTGAATGTCAGCCCGCGGTAGGGCGCGGTGCGGGTCGTGGCGAGTGCGGCCATGGTCGCGGCCGCGGTGGCGATGGTGGCCGCGAATCCTGCGATGATCAGCGAGCGGATCGCAGCCTCCTGGACGGCGGAGTTGTTCCACGCGGCCACGAACCACTTGAACGAGACGCCCTCCCACACCGCAAGCGAGGACCCGGCATTGAAGGCGAAGATGACGAGCGTGACGATGGGCAGGTAGAGCAGGAAGAAGCAGATCATCGCGATGGTCGCGAAGCCCCACTGCCGCTTGACGTCGAAATGGCTAGCCATGCCTGGCCCCCGACTTGGTGGCATTGCGCACATAGAAGAGCAGCGCCACCATGACGATGGCCATCAGCGTGAGGGAGAGTGCCGCACCCAGCGGCCAGTTCCGCCCCTGTCCGAACTGCAACTCGATCAGGTTGCCGATCATCATGTTCTTGCCGCCGCCAAGCACGCGCGGCGTGACATAGGCGCCCAGCGACGGAATGAACACGAGGATGGAGCCCGCGATGATGCCGGGCTTCACCAGCGGAACGATGATTCGCCACAGAACCTTGAGCCGCGTGGCATAGAGATCATAGCCAGCTTCGACGAGGCGGAAGTCCAGCCGGTCCATCGCGGCATAGAGCGGCAGCACCATGAGTGGCAGATAGACGTAGGTCATGCCGAACAGGATGCCGATGTCGGTGTACATCATCTGGATCGGGGTATCGATCACGCCGCTCCATATCAGCAGCGAGTTGATGACGCCTTCATTGCGGATCACCTCCTGCATGGCATAGGTGCGGATCAGCAGGTTGCTCCAGAAGGGAATGGTGATCAGGAACAGCCAGATCGCACGCGACCGCTCTGGCCGCGTGGCGATGAAATATGCGGTTGGAAATCCGAACAGGAGCGTCAGCAGCGTGGTGGCGATCGAGAGCTTCACCGACCGCCACACGATCGCGATATGCGCGTCGTTGAGGGCCAGCGTGTCGTCGAAGATGTCGCGCTGCAGGAAGACGTTGAACCAGCCCTCGGCCGAGAACTGCCAGAACTTGACGCCGCCATAGTCCCCCCGGTCGAGGAAGGAATAGAGCAGCATGACGAACAGCGGCCCGACCGCCGCGAGGAAGATGATGACCAGCGCCGGCAGGGTCAGAAGCCAGCGCCTGCGAACGTCCTGACGGCCGGCGGCATCGGCGATCTCGCGGGCGCTCATCATGGCCTAGTCCCTCAACACCTGCGCCGCGTGCTGCTCAAGCAGCACGCCGACGCTGTCGCCCGCCTCGAACCCCGCGCCCCCGCCACGCGAATTCTGCTGGCGGATGATGAAGGGCGCGCCACCGTCGAGCCGCACATGGTAATGGGTGTCGGTGCCGAAATAGACGACGTTCTCGAGCTTGCCCCAGAGATCGGCCTTGGCGCCTGGCTTCACAAGGTCGGCATGCTCGGGCCGCACCACCACGGTGACGCTGCCCGATAGCCGCAGGCCTTCGGGCAACCCGGCGCTGATCACGGCGCCGCCTGTGAGCTTCACCACGGCTTCGCTGCCATTGATCTCTGCCACGTGGCCCTCGAGGAAATTGGTCTCGCCGATGAAATTGGCGACGAACCGCTCTGACGGCCGGTCATAGATGTCGCGCGGCGAGCCCACCTGGAGGATCTTGCCCTTCGACATGACGGCGATCCGGTCCGACATGGTGAGGGCTTCTTCCTGATCATGGGTCACGAAGATGAAGGTGATTCC
>NZ_JBIICB010000364.1:0-3482 GCF_044239095.1 Aestuariivirga sp.
CGCCCTCCACGTGGATGGCGCCATCTTCCTCAACAGTCGACATCAATTCTTCCTTCTGGGCCAGGCGCTTCATCAGCACGCTGGTACGGCGGTCGATAAAACGCTGTGTCAGCCGCTCATGCAAGGCGTCCGATAGCTTGTCCTCTATCTCTCTCGCATAAGATTGCCAATAGAGGGGCGCTTTCAGCCAATCCGGGCGGTTGGCGACGAAAGTCCAGGTCCGGATGTGGCTGATGCGGTTGGACAGCGTGTCCAGGTCCCCTTGGGTGTTCTCGCAGTGCCTGAGCTGCCGCACGAACCAGTCTTCCTCGATGAAGCCGTCGCCCGTCTGCAGGAACTGATAGATGCGGGAAACGATCGAGGCATGCTCGGAGTTCGAGATGTTGCGGTAATCCGGGATCTGGCACACCTCCCAGAGGCGCTCCACGTCCTTCTTGGATTTGGCCAGGTCGCGCGTGGCGGGGTCGCGGGCGAGGGCCTCGAAGGCCAGGATATCGGCATTGGGCTGGGCGCGCGTCAGGCCCTGCATCTGGGGCAGTTGGTTCAGCGACTGCTTCAGCCGCTCGATCGAGCCGAAATCGAGCTCCCGGTTGCGCCACTGCAGCATGCGCACGGCATCGAAATTGTGGCTTTCGAGGCGCTCCACCATTTCCGGGTCGAAGGGGTCGGCTTCGCCCGTCACGCCGAAGGTGCCGTCATTCATGTAGCGCCCGGCGCGGCCTGCCACCTGGCCCAGTTCGGACGGGTTCAGCTGGCGGTACTGGAAGCCATCGAACTTGCGGGTGGAGGCGAAGGCCACATGGTCCACATCCATGTTGAGGCCCATGCCGACGGCATCGGTCGCCACGATATAGTCGACGTCACCTGACTGGTAGAGCGCCACCTGGGCATTGCGCGTGCGCGGTGAAAGCGCCCCCAGCACCACGGCGGCACCACCGCGCTGGCGGCGGATCAACTCGGCGGTCGCGTAGACCATGTCGGCCGAGAAGGCGACGATGGCCGAGCGGCGCGGCAGCCGGGTGATCTTTTTCTGCCCCGCATAGAGAAGCTGGGAGAAACGCGGCCTGGAAACGAATGTGGTTCCGGGCAGCAGCTTTTCGAGGATGGGCCGCATGGTGGCGGCCCCCAGCAGCATCGTCTCGTCGCGGCCGCGGCGGTTCAGCACGCGGTCGGTGAAGATGTGGCCGCGTTCGAAATCAGCGCAGAGCTGCACCTCGTCGATGGCGAGGAAGGGCACCTCGATGTCGGCGGGCATGGCCTCCACCGTGCACACCCAGTAGCGCGCCTGAACGGGAATGATCTTTTCCTCGCCCGTCACCAGCGCCACGGCGGCATCACCGGCGCGCAGGCGCACCCGGTCATAGATCTCGCGGGCCAGCAGGCGCAGGGGAAGGCCGATCATGCCGCCGCCGTGCCCCAGCATGCGTTCCACCGCGAGGTGCGTCTTGCCGGTGTTGGTGGGGCCCAGCACGGCGGTCACGGTTTTGGGAGAGGGCATGGGGCGGCTGCGAAAATCCTTCACGAAACAGTTGGGGCGCATGTCCCTGCAGGTCAAGGAGTTTTGCCTCGTTCTGAACCGTCCTGTTAGGGATTGGATTCAAAGCAGAACGAATCTGGCCCGAATCGGTCTCCATTCGAGATTCCTTTTTTGTTCCCCAGCATTTGCGGGCCTTCGCCGAAGCCGCCCCGGCGCCGCCGCATGCTGCTCCGGCTGGTTTGAGGCACTGCTTCCTTACCACCGGCCCGCCTATGGTTGACCGATGCTTACCCCCGCCAGTGATCGGCGCTTGAGCATCTTAACGGAATGGATCAACTGCGGAACGGAGCGTGGTCGAATCGCTGCAACGCTCTTTTTCGCTGTTTGTTCTCGCAACATGTTGTGGCGGAACGCGGCGCCGCATACCAGACGCAAGGCGCATTCCGCAGGGCCCTGTCGCGTCAGGCCCATCTGCGTTAACCTGCCTGTACCAGAATGAAACAACAGGTTTCCGTGTCTCATGGCCAGAAAGCTGGGCCTACCGGCTTGACCGGTGAAGTCTCTGCCACTATAGACCCGGCATCCGAGCCGGAGGCATCCTGCCGTCCGGTCATCATTCTTATTGTGGAGTTTCGCCCATGGCCCGCCGTTGTGAGTTGACGGGAAAGAACGCGCTGGTTGGCAACAAGGTCAGCCATGCCAACAACAAGACCAAGACCCGCTTCATGCCGAACCTCTGCGACGTGAGCCTGATGAGCGATGCGATGGGCCTGACCTATCGCCTGCGCGTCTCGGCTATCGCGCTGAAGTCGGTTGAGCATGTGGGTGGCCTGGACGCCTTCCTCATGAAGGCCGACAACGACAAGCTCTCCGAGAAGGCGCTCCGCCTGAAGCGTTCGATCGCCAAGAAGATCGAGGCTGCCAAGGCAGCCGCCTGATCATCTGTCAGATCTGTTCTGAATTCAAAAGCCGCTCCAACCGGGGCGGCTTTTGCCTTATGTGCAGCACATGACCGATGACGGCCCCAGGAAACCCGGCGCACCCCAGGCCCCACGCGACGGCAGCCCGCGCGTGCACGGCACGGCGCAGCTGCGCAACGCAACGCTCGGCCGCTTCACGGAATTGAAGGAGCGGGTGCAGCTCCTCGATTCCACGCTTGGCGACTATTCCTACATCGAGCGTGACGGCGAGGTGATTTATGCCTCGATCGGCAAGTTCTGCGCCATCGCCGCCCATTGCCGCATCAATGCGCTGAACCACCCGATGGAGCGCATCAGCCAGCACAAGATCACCTACCGCCCGAACGAGTATTTCGCCGGCGCCAAGCTCGACAAGGACTTCCGTGAGCGGCGGATCTCGCAGCGGGTGGAGATCGGGCATGACGTGTGGATCGGCCATGGCGCCATCATCCTGCCGGGTGTGAAGATCGGGCATGGCGCCGTGGTGGCCGCGGGTGCGGTTGTCAGCAAGGATGTTGCCCCGCATGCCGTGGTGGCCGGCGTTCCCGCACGCTTTCTCAAGTGGCGTTTTCCACCGGACATCAGTGCACGGATCATCAGGCTTTCCTGGTGGGACTGGGAGCATGACAGGCTGGGCCAGGCGGTGGCTGACATGCGTGAACTCAGCGTGGAAGCGTTTCTGGTGAAGTATGAGACAGGCTGACTGCCCCCCCGACGTGCGTCATCCCGGCGAAGGCCGGGATGACGGCCTCAAGGGGGTGTGGCGGTCTTCATCGCCGATAGGCGCTTTCCTGGTGGGACGGGGAGCATGACAGGCTGGGTCAGGCCGTGGCAGACATGCGTGAACTCAGTGTGGAAGCGTTTCTGGCGAAGTATGAGAAAGGCTGACTGCCCACCAACGTGCGTCATCCCGGCGAAGGCCGGGATCCAGCTCACTTCGTTCCGCACATGCTGAGACAAAGCTGGATCCCGGCCTTCGCCGGGATGACGGTATCAGGGGGGTGTGGCGGTCTTCAACGCCGATAGGCGCGTTCCTGGTGGGACTG
>NZ_JBIICB010000096.1:0-13871 GCF_044239095.1 Aestuariivirga sp.
GAGCCTCACACCACGCCGTCAGCGTGGCGAGCAGACCACCGTGGACATGTGCCGCGTCCGTGCCGATATGTCGGCGCACTTCCTCAAAGTACACGGCATCGATACCGCCAGTGATCTCCAGCGTCTGGTCGAGCCACTTGCCGAAGCGCAGGTAGCGCATCCCGCCGCCTTCGTAGCGGCTGGGCCGGAATTCCGCCGTCCCGTGGACGATGCGGCAGCGGCTGTTGCGCACGGCCCAGCCGGTGGTGGTGCCCAGGTCGAGGGCAAGGATGGATGGAATCGTCGGGGTTGCCTTTGCCGCAAGCACAGGCAGAGTCGCGAGTACCATGATGGTCTCCTTCAGTGAGGGTTGATTGTCGTGGTGGAGGACGGCGGCAGCCTCGTGCTTGGCGGTACTGGCTGCCGTCCGTCTGACTTCGGCGCCGCGCGTCACGGCGGCCGGGGGAGAAGCGCGCGGTTCACTCCATGATCTCCGCCAGCCAATGCGGGAGTTCCTGGTCCTTGAACACCGGCGAGCGCGGCAGCTTCTTCCGCACCGTGTCGGGCGGAGGCGGCGGCTCGGGCGGCAGCTCCCAGGGGGCTCGGATGCGGCCGGAGGTGGTACGGGAAGGTGGGGAAGGTGATGACAAACGTTCCCCCGCACGTTCCCCGGCAAAAGTCTCTGATTTTTCAGCCTCAGGGGAACGTGGGGAAGGTGGGGAAGGTTTTTCCGGCTCTTCCTTCACATGCGTGTGCGCGCGCGCGTGCGTTAGTGTTGGAAAACGTTCCCCACGTTCCCCACGTTCCCCAACACCAGTGATATCAATGGCTTGCTCGGGGGAACGTTTGCACTCAACGTTCCCCTCCGGGGCACAACGTTCCCCGCTTGGGGCAAGATCCGACCCCGGAAAACGTTCCCCACGTTCCCCACGTTCCCCGACCAGCGCCAGCCGCCATAGCTGAGCCTTGTGTTCGACACCGACTGCCGTGAGACGGACATCCCGCTCAGCAACCCGAAAAACCCGGTCCCGCATCCGTCCGAGAGCCTTTCCAAGACGGGTGCGCTGTGACTTCTCGTTTCCGGGACCGAGCGGAATGGGCGGCTCACTGTCGACTGCAATGTCGTAAAGGTCTCCCGACTTGACTTCAGCTGTACCGAAACGCGCCCACCAGCCGCTAACGAACACGCCCCAGGCGGTACGCGTCGCGCCGGCCGCGATCCCGGTTGAAGACGATGTGGTCGTCATATTCGCCGCGCCAGAAGTGTTGGGGCCCCGAGATCTCCTGCCCGTCTTCGGTGCGCACGGTCGCGCTGAAGGAGACTTCGTTTCCGGCCTGATGATGGACATCGCTCAGGGTGAGAAACATGCCGTTGATCAGCCCGAGGTCATGGCGGTTCTTCAGGCAGATGATCTTCTCGCCCGATCCGGTGGGAAGGTCGTGCGAGAAGCCTGCGGCGCGCTTCATCGACATGTTCAGCCCGCGCCGCGTGGCGTTCGAGCCGCAGAGGACCTGACCGCCCCTCAGCATCTGTTCCGGGCTCACATCCCGGCGCGGCATCTTCCAGACATGCTCGTCATAGGCGCCGTAATCGATGGGGAGCCCCTGCCGCGCCATGGTGGCAAGCCGCAGGATGGCGCTGTCACCGGCCTGGCGGTGGATCTCGTCGAGCATCACATCCGGGGCCACGTTGGTGAAGGCGCCCTCGCCATGGATGGGCGGCAATTGTCCCGGATCGCCCAGCACCAGGATGGGCTTGCCGAAGGCGAGGAGGTCATTGGCCATCTCCTCACCCACCGTGGACACCTCGTCGAGAACGATGAGGTCGCAATCGCGCACCAGCGACTGGCTGTTGAGGACGAAGCGCGGCTCATGGATATGCGCGAGGCGCAATTCGAGGCTGGCGATCTGGGTCCGCGCGAAGGCGAGCTCGCCGGGACCCATCAGGAACAGCCCGGCCTTGAGTTGTTCAAGCTCCCTCTCGACGCGCTCGATTTCTTCCTCTGTCGCCTCGGAAACCCGGTAGATCAGGCTGTGGATGGTGGACGCGGGCGTGCCCTTCCGCGTCATCACCAGCGCGGCCTTGCCGGTGAAGGCGGCAAACTGCACGCCGCCCCAGCCGCCATTGCCTTTCATGGCAAGGCCAAGCGCCTCTATTGCGTAACGGGTGATCGTACTCTTCCCGCTTCCGGCATACCCAAAGAGGCGAAAAATCTGCTGGATATGACGGCGGTTCAGATACCAGTCGCGGATTTCCGCAATGGCGCGCGCCTGCGCGTCAGAGGGGGTGAAGCCATTCATCACGCCGCCACCTCGTAGTCCTTGACCACGCCGCCGCGCGACCTGTCGCCGACCTCGCATTCGCGCACGAACACCCGGCGGCCATCAGCGAGATTACGCCAGTGTCCGCCATCGCCTCGAGATCGCGCAGGCTGAGCGAGCTTATGGGACGGTCGAGCCTTCCTCTTGCCTCCAGCCATGCGCCGATCTCCCTTGCCGCTTCCCGCGTCACGTGGGCTTGCCACTCGTCATCCGTCATCTTCGCTGCCTCAGCTGGACAGCCAGGCGGGGCCGGGCTTGGCAGCCGGAGCCGGAGCCGCGGCCGATGCAGGGGTTGGAGCAGCTTGCGGAGCGGGCGCAACCTGTGCCGGGGCATTGGCGTTGAGGGCCCCGCCCCATGCGGGCTTTGTGGCGGCCGGTGCCGCAGCATTGCCCTGCCCCCATGCGGGCTTCTCGGCCTCGGGCTTCGCCGCAGCGCGCGGCCGCGCAGAAGGTGCAGGCGGCACGTGCTCGCCATTCATCACCTTCTGCCACTCCGGCTCGTTGGGCAGCACGACACGGTCCAGCCGGTTGCGGTCGGCGTAACGCGGGTTGTCGCTGGGTTCGACCTTGATCTTGCCGATGAAGGTGATGCCCGACATCTGGGAGAGGCCCTCGAGCAGGCGCTTGGACTTGGCAGCCTCGCTCATGTCCTGGGGATCGAGCCCCAGCGCACTGTCGATCATGGAACGGAAGGTCGACTTGGTGATCTTCCAGCCGATGGACACACCCTGCTCATCGGTCTTGCCGCCGATGACGGTGAAGAACTGCCAGAACTTGCGCCGCGCATAGAGGCCTTCGGCGATGGTGAATTCCGCATCAATCTGCTGGACATCGCTGCCAGGTGAGTTGGACGGCTTGAGCAACCTCGCATCGGCGGGGCTGGCACCGTCAATGGTGCCCGGTTTGAAGATCATGGTGATCTTCGCAAAGGTACCATCCGGAATGATGTCGGTGGCGACCTGCGGCTGCACGTCGTTCATATCATAGGTCATGGGTTCAACCTTTCTTTGGGCTGTGGATCTTGGTGAGAAGAGCGGCGAGGTCGGCGGGCTCGGTGACGGCGAGCCTTCCGGACCTGTCTTTTGCGGGGAGGCTGAAAGGGTTCACGGTCTGGCAGACAAGGCGGCGGGTTCGACCTTTCACAGGATCGTGCCGCCAGCCGTCGCCCTCGGGCTCGAAGAGGCCTAAGGTGGCGACCTGGTCGACGATGCCGGGTAATTCCCGGGCAACCTTTCCGCCCTCGAGCTGCGGCTGCCAGCTTGTCCGCCCGAACTCGTCGGTGATCTGCTCGAGGATGCCGACGAAGATCGTGGTCTTGCCCTCTGCATGCTGGAGGTGCTTGAGCAGTGTGATGACCTCCCTCGCCAGTAAGCCATATGCACCGCGCACGTCGGGCTTGCCGGTCCGTTCCGAGAAGGCCTCCGGCTGCTGCTTTGCCCAAGCCATGGCCTGACGGGTTAGGTCGGTGAGCGAGTCGACGAAGACATAGCGCTTGGCCTCGACAAGTGCGGCGAGGTCCGGATAGGTCTTCGCAACATGGGCGTGGTGCCCCTCGGAGTAGTAACCATTCGGATCGGCGGCGGGATTGACGCCGCCAATCAGGCAGGCGATGTCGCGCGCGTCCTCGAAGCTGCGGATGGGGATGCTGTCGCCATCCCAGTCCTGCACCGACATGAGGCCCGCCTCGAAGTCGAGGCAGAGCGTCTCCTTGCCGGGCAGCGCCTTCATGAGCGAGGTCTTGCCCGAGCCGCTGGGCCCCAGAACGCACAGCGTGGTCCGGGCGATGGCAGTCGAGAGACGCATCGCGGCGGTGACGAGGCGGAGGCTCATGCCCGCCTCCCGTCGACATGCTCCAACTTGTAGCTGGGCTTGTCCGAGACCACCGCCGAGTGGCGCGCCAACGAGTTCATGGGTGCTCTTCTCGTTCCCGCCCTTGCGCTGCATCGCCGCCTGCTGGCGCATGCGCGGGCCGAAGGGCTTGCAACCGAAAAAGCAAGAAGCCTCGGCCATCCCGCCTGGCCGGTCGTTTCAGCACCTTGGGATCCCGAAGCCCTTGCCGGCGTGACCGACGTGCTGGCGCAGGAGTTCGGGGTTTCGCCGCGTTTCATCAGCGTGCGGCTCAGCCAGTACCGGCTGATTGGCCGCCGCAGCAGACTGGGAGACCTGAGATGAGTTTCGGACCCTATATCCGCCATCGTCGTATCGAACTGGGCTATGGCCTGAACGAATTCTCAGGCAGAATCGGGATCTCGCCCGCCTACTGGTCGCGCGTAGAACGCGGGATCGAGAAGGCGCCGCGCGACGACCTCATCGAGAAGACCGCGAGCCTTCTCGGCATGAGTGTCGATGAGCTCTTCCTGCAGGCGGCGCGGCTTCCACCGGACATGCAGAAGGAACTGCCGCAGGTTGTCGCCTTCTACCGGCGTTTCCGCGACGACTACGCCCGCTAGCCTGTCTCGGGCTCGATCAATTCCCAACTGCCTGCGGAGATCACCGCTCCGCTGGAAGGTCCTTTCTTTCCGTCAGGAGTGTTCCATGCCCAATCTGCGCAAGCCCTTCTACCATGTCGACGAAGTCCTCGAACGCTGGAGCATCTCCGAGCGTGACCTCATGTCTTTTGTGCTGTCCGGAGCATTGACTGTTTCCGCAACGGTCGCCGGTCTGCGGGTGACCTACGGGATCTGCCGCCCCTCCGCCGCAGGCGTGACAGACCGCATTGCCAGCAGCCACCGTTACATCATCGGCATCGTGCCGCTGCAGGGCTGTGACGCCTGGCGCGTCATGCGGCAAGGCGAGTTTGCCATCACCGCGCTGCAGACCCCCGCGGACGAGTTCGCCATGATCGACAATCCGGCAGGCCACAACCAGCATGTTGTTGGAAAATCCGACCTCGTCATCTCGCATGAGGAACTGATCTGTTTCGAAAAGGCAAACCCTGCGCTTGCCGGTCAGGCTGAGGCGGAAGATGGCAACCGGCGCGGCGCACCCTCAAGATACCAGTGGGACGACATCTGGGTTGAGCTCTGCGCCATGATCTTCCTCGACGGGCTTCCTGAGACGCAAAACGAACTTGTCCAGCACATCGCCCGTTGGCTCGAGTCCCGGGGCAAGCCCGTGCCTGACGACAGCACCATCAAGAAGAAGATCAAGCCATTGTGGCAGCGGCTGCGGGAGCCCATGGAGCGGCATTCAGCGTCACACAATGCATGACGAGGAAGTCCATCGCGCTGGAACCGCCGACGCTCCCGAACTGGTTGGGACTACAAGAGGGTGCGAGGGTGCGAGTCTGCACCCTTGACGATGAGCTACGGCTTCACGCCTTTTCATACTTGATGAAATAGAGCTTCCGCGTCTTCTCATGGATGGTCCACTCGCCTTTCCAGCCGATGGGCAGGACCAGCATCTCACCTGCTCCAACGTCCTGCGACCGGCCGTCCGTATCGTGCAACGAGACCCGGCCATGAACGATGTGGCAAATCTCCGAGTTCGTCTCGCGATTGGCCGTAAACCGCCCGGGCGTACACTCCCAGACACCTGCCTCAGCCAGACCGTCAGGCGATTCCCACAGGGTCTTTGCGGCCTCGAGCTGGTTTCCCTCAACGGATGTGGGCTTTGGCTGCGGCGTGCCAAGATCCATATTGGCCAGATGGGCGAAGGTCTGGAAAAGGATCATGTTTTCTTCCAGTGCAAGATAGTTGGCTGGCCGCGATGTATGATCGCAGGGCCGCCTGCACGCAAGTCTCTACGCCGGCATTCGCGTATCGCCACCCCCTGAGAGTAGATCGGAACCGCGCCGGTAATACACAGGTGGAAGCTCATGGAGCAGCCTGCCTTGGCAAATTCCCTCGACCCCAACCGCATGTCCCCCGCCGAACGCCTCGCCGAGTTGGGCCGCATCCTCGCGGCCGGCTTCATCCGCATGAAGGCGCGGCAGTCCAGTCCTTTATCTGCTGACTGCGGAGAAAGTCTCGTCGACATATCCCGCCCGAAGAGCAGTCATGCAACCCGCAACTCAAATAGAGGCATGACACGATGAGCGATCAAGTGCTGGCGAGATTGGCGGCGCTGAAGACCACGCCCACCCCAAAGCTCAAGGAGCAATGGCGGCAGCTATTCGACAGCGAGCCACCGGCGTTCAACCGCCGCTATCTCGAAAGCCGTCTCGCCTACCGCATCCAGGAACTGGCTTATGGCGGGCTGAAGCCGGAGACGGTGCGGCGGCTGGAGAGGCTGGGTGAGGAACTGGACGGTGGCAGCAAGGCGAAGCGGCAGACGCGCGCCGACTCGCGGCCAGTCGCCGGAACGCGCCTCATCCGTGAGTATCAAGGCGTGGAGCACTGCGTCACGGTGCGGGACAATGACTTCGAGCATCAGGGGCGACCCTACAAATCCCTGTCTGCCGTTGCACGCGCCATCACGGGCACGCAGTGGAATGGTGTTGTCTTTTTCGGCTTGAAATCCGGGAGGCGCGCATGACCAAGCCAGCTGCAAGAAAACTGCGTTGCGCAGTCTACACCCGCAAATCCTCTGAGGAAGGGCTGGAGCAGGAATTCAACAGCCTCGACGCCCAGCGCGAGGCTTGCGAGGCCTACATCGCCAGTCAGCGCTCAGAAGGCTGGGCGCTGGTGCGCGATCACTATAACGACGGCGGGATCTCCGGCGGAACGCTGGACCGCCCTGCCCTGCAGCGGCTAATGTCCGATATCGAGGACGGCCTCGTGGACGTAGTGGTCGTCTACAAGATCGATCGCCTCTCGCGCTCGCTGATGGATTTCTCGAAGCTGGTCGAGGTATTCGACCGGAACAATGTCACCTTCGTGTCCGTCACCCAGAGCTTCAACACCACCACTTCGATGGGAAGGCTCACCCTCAACATCCTGCTGTCCTTCGCCCAGTTCGAACGCGAAGTAACGGCCGAGCGTATACGTGACAAGGTCAAGGCAAGCCGGATGAAGGGCATCTTCATGGGTGGCACGCCGCCATACGGCTACAAGCCGAAGGATAGGAAGCTTGTGATCGACGACGAGGAAGCCCGGAACGTCCGGTGGATCTTTGCCCGATTCCTGGAAATCGGCTCGGCCACGGAGCTTGCGCGGGAGGTTGTGAGAAAAGGCATCCGAACGCCGCGCGGCAATGCCATGAGCAAGAACTTCCTCTACCGGATGCTGAACAACCGCGCCTACATTGGGGAAGCCGTCCACAAGGGCACCGGCTATGCGGGAGAGCACGAGCGTCTGATCGACCAGCGGACATGGGATCATGTCCAGTCCATTCTGAAGGAAAGCCCACGCCTTCGCGCCAGCAATACGCGCGCCGAGACGCCCGCCCTGCTAAAGGGCCTGCTCTTCGGGCCAGATGGCGCCGCCTTCTCACCGACACACACCCGCAAGGGCGACCGCCTCTACCGCTACTACGTCAGTCAGACGGTCTTGAAGCACGGAGCTAGCAAATGCCCCGTGGCGCGCGTCCCGGCGGCGGAGATCGAGGCTGCCGTGATTGGCCAGATCCGCGGCATGCTGCGCGCGCCAGAGGTGGTCGTGGCAACCTGGCGCGCCGCGCAGCCGGAATGTGAAGGATTGGCGGAGGATGAGGTGCGTGAGGCGCTGGCCGCGTTGGATCCGCTCTGGGTGCAGCTATTCCCCGCCGAGCAGGCGCGCATTGTACAATTGCTGATCGAGCGCGTGGACATCGGCACAGATGGTCTGAGGCTCAGGTTCAGGGACAAGGGAATGGCGCAGATGGTGACGGAGGTCGGCACCATTACCGGCAAGGGCCGGAAGGCCGCGGCATGACAGAGCAGACCATCACCGTCATCGTGCCATTCGCCATCCGCAAGCGCGGCGGACGGAAGCTTGTCATCACGCCGGATGGAACGGCTGCATCACCCGCGCAACGTGCAAGGTTTGACAGCGCGCTCCTCAAGGCCCTCGCGCGTGGCTTCCGATGGCGCAAGCTTCTGGAAGCCGGCGACTTCACCACCATCGGGGACATCGCCGGGGCCGAGAACATCAACCCGTCCTACGTCAGCCGCGTGCTGCGCATGACGCTGTTGGCGCCGGAGATCGTCGAGGCCATACTGTCAGGGCGGCAGCCGGAGGGGCTGACGATGGCGAGGGCGATGCAGCCGTTTCCATGGGAATGGCAGCGCCAAGTATTCCCATGATGTCGCGAACCGTTCCCGATTTCCCAATCCCGTGATAGGGATTTGGCATGATGATCAACCGTAAGCCCTTGATGGCAATATGGATTGCATTGGTAGCATCTCTCGGCACCGGCGTGGCTGATTCCATGAGCGCTCCTACGATCCAAGGCACCGCCTCCGTCATCGACGGCGACACCATCGAGATCCACGGCGAGCGGATACGGCTCGACGCCATAGACGCGCCGGAGAGTTCCCAGCTTTGCCTGGACGCCGTAAGCAAACGATATCGCTGTGGCCAGAAATCCGCCTTCACCCTCGCCGACATGATCGCGCGATCCACCGTTACCTGCCAGCCAAAGGGCCGAGACCGCTACAACCGCGTGATCGCGGTCTGCTTCAAGGGTACGACCAACCTCAATGCCTGGATAGTCTCGCAGGGTTGGGCCGTGGCATTTCGAAAGTATGGAATCGATTACATTGCGCAGGAAGACGATGCCCGCATTGCCAGGCGCGGCATATGGGCTGGTTCGTTCGAGATGCCTTGGGACTGGCGGGCGCGGAAGCGATGAGCCGCACAGCTTCTCGAGCGCGCGGTCTGGGCGGAAGGATGCCTCACCATCCCTCTCGCGCTGCATGCCGACAACGGCAGCGCGATGAAGGGCGCGACCATGAAGACCACCATGGAGCGTCTCGGCGTCATTCCATCTTTCAGCAGGCCGCGGGTATCGAACGACAATCCCTTCTCCGAAGCACTCTTCCGGACCTGCAAGTACGTCCCGTCCTGGCCCGCTCGTGGCTTCGCAAACATCGAGGAAGCGCGCGCCTGGGTTCATGCCTTCGTCCGCTGGTACAACACCGAGCACAGGCATAGCGCCATCCGCTTTGTCACCCCGGACGCCCGCCATCGCGGAGAAGACGGTGTCCTGCTGAGCACCTGGCACGAACTCTATCAGGCCGCACGAGCCAGATACCCGGCACGCTGGTCGGGCAAGACCCGAAATTGGAACCCAGTCGGATCCGTCTGGCTAAATCCTGAGCGTCCCAAGGACGAACGGCAAGGCCGTGGGGGCGCCGACGCGCTCCCCCATGAAGCTGGCGGCGGCGCCCCCATGGCCGGACACGATCGAGACGCAGCGTGAAACAAGTTCAGATGACAACTACTTTGACAAACACCGCCCGGGCGGAGAGACAGCTGAACAAAGGTCCCGCGTCCGTTGGTCTGCTGCTGGCGCTGAAGCTCTGTCCGCCACCCCCGCGCATAAGCCGCCACCCGGCCATAAGAGCCGGCGTAGCCAAACGCCACCAGATCGCCGTGCAACTGCTTGAGGGTTCGCCGTGCTTTACGCGACTTCCCGGCCTCGGTCTTCAACCAGGCGGCCAACTTCTTTGCAAAGGGGTCAAGCTTGCCCGGCCGTTCCGGCGTGGCGGAGATCGGTTCGATCGTGTTCGTCGCCAGATGCCTGGTCACCGTGTTCCGCGACAGCCCCGTGCGCCGCGAGATCTGTCGGATCGATAATTTCTGCCGCAAATGCATCCGGCGGATGATGTTCAAAAGTCCCATGTGGATCACTCCGTTGCCCCCGCCGCTCAATGCTTCAGGGGAAGGTTCACATGGCTCAGTTCTCAGTGGAAATTAGGCACCCAGCTGGCTCAGTTCTCGCTGAAAAACAACACCGATGACCGCATAATGGCATTAAGTACCCAAGGAACGGAGTACGGTCCAGTAGTCACGAGATCTACAGGCTCTGGAGCCTGTTCAAATCGTGTGTAATGCGTGGATTGATTGTGCGCTAAACTTTCATATAGTGGTCAACATTAGCGCAACCAGAAAAGCTTGAAGCTTGGCTGAGTTCGGATAGAAACATATGACTGACACGGCACTGCCTATGGTTAAAATAGATATTAAGAAAAAAAGCGATGATGCTGCGAAAGCTTTGCGTACCAAAGACTGGCTGTTGGTGTTCAACATTCTTGAAGATGCGCTCAAGGATGATGGCGCAGATTGGCCGTTGCAACCGATTCTCGATCTAGGGGCCGCCGCTTCGCAGCTTGGCCGTTTCGACGAAGCCAGCCTTGCATACGAAATGGTGAGGGCACGTGATCCGCAAAACATCGCGGCATGGAAAGGCGCCGCATTTGCTGCATCCCGTCGGGCGGCATGGGAACAAGCTGTCGAGTTGTGGCAGGGCTGCATTGCGCTTCACACACCAGACAAGCAGCAGGACTGGTGGTGGTCATCACTTGGTGAGGCATTGGGAAAACTCGAGCGCTGGGAAGAAGCAGATAATACCTATGCAGAGATGCGGAAGCGTTGGCCATCAAGCTTATCCGCTTTTAGCGGTGGTGCCTTTGTGGCCTCGCGGCGTGATGACTGGGTGTCTTCTGCGCAGTTATGGCAAGGCTGCCTTTCGCTCTCACCACCTGAAAAGCAGCAACCTTGGTGGTGGTCAAGTTTTGCGGATGCACTTACGCGTCTTGGGCGCAATGAAGAAGCCGAAAGCGCCTATAAAGAGTTACGCAAAAAATGGCCGGAGAAGTTGGCAGGCTGGCAGGGAGGCGCGCGCCTTGCCAGCCGCAAGGCAGATTGGGGGAGTGCTGCCGCACTTTGGTGTCAAGCCATGGCGCGTGTTCCAGATGAGTCGATCAACGCTTCTAGCGTCATCTTGGCCACTCTTTCGCAGTTGCACGTTGGAAATATAAGCGCCGCAAAGCATTTTCTTGATAGAATGCTTCGGCGCTGGCCTGATGAACCGTCTGGCATGCAGAATCTGCTCGGATGTTTAGTTAGAGACTTTGGAGCGAGGCGATCTGCGCGTATTCTTGATGAAATCGGCTTACTTAACCGCTCAGCCTCTTCAATCGTCGAGACTAAACTCATTGATATTTTACTAGCAGCCGGACGTCATCATGACGCCGCAGAGCGCATTGCGGAGCTGAAGAGAAGGAGCCTTGATAATTTCGAATGGTTTTTTGCAACTCTATCGTACCATAGATCGTTGGGTGACGATCGCGCTGCTTTTCGTGAGGTGGAGAACGCCCTTTGCAGCCGCCAAAATCTTGAGATATTCACAGCTGATGATGTTGCAGTACTGGCTTACCAAGCCGCGATGGACATGACGGAGGCAGCAGCTTCGCTTGCACAATGGTTTGGAGAAGATGTAGCAAAGGAAGCGGTTCACAAGAGGTACTCGCTCCCGACTGCCGACCATGAGACCAGTAGAGCCGAATATCAACCACCACTGTTGTCTTCCTCATGGTCTGGTTGGAACAAGACATGCAGGGAAAAATTCAAAAAATTTCAGTTGAATCGCCAGTATAGTACCTTTCTTTCTTTCGTTGAATCCTCTGTCAAGAGAGCTTCTCCTTTACGCCTTCGCAGGCTTCTTGCAGTTGCTTCTGGGCGATTTCCGAACTCAAGCAGCGCAACAATGCTAAGATCCATTATTGAACGAAAGACAGTGCCAGCAAGCGATCCAGATCAAGCATTCGCGTCACGTTGGCGGCTAGCGTTGCCTCCCCCTGAGCTCTCAATCGCAAACCAGTTGAATAGTCGACCATGGCGACGGTTGGTCTGTGTTGTACCGATACGCGATGAAGATGATCTTCTCCAGGGCTTGATAAATCACTACAGGTCGCTCGGTGTTGAGAGCTTCATTCTAATAGACAATGGATCCGCCAATGATCCCGCCAGCCTTCTCAAAATCTTCACTGATTGCGAGATCACATTGGTTCGGTGTAGCGGGCGGTTCTCAGATGCACGCCACGGCGTAATGTGGATTAATGAGATTGCTGAGCTCGAAATCTGCGATTGGCTGCTGCTGAGTGACTGCGATGAGCGGTTCATTTATCCGGGTAGCTCTGTCACGTCTATCGGCAAGCTTTTGGATCACTTGGATCGCAGAGGCGATACGGCATTATTCGCGCCAATGCTTGACGTCTTTGATGCGACTTTTGCGGCTGGTGATCGAATATCGTCAAGAATTGAAGATCACGTACTGATCAACGCTAATCTTGTATCAGATGCTGCATTGAAGTCACCTTGGATAACTATTCAGGGCGGAATCAGAAACACGATCTCGAGCAATCTGGAGAAAGTGCCGCTCTTAAAAGTATCAGCTGGCGTAAGATTGACGGGTAATCATCATGTCTCGAGTTGTAATCTAGCAGAGACCAGAGGAGCCTTGTTGCACCTAAAGCTCTATCGCGACCGAAGTCTTCTCGACATGCAGCCGAAGGATGTCGTTCAGGAAAGTCGAATCCGCGATCGGGCTCGCAACTGCGTGGCACGACATTTAGCGTTCCAGAGTTTGGCTCACGGAAAGAACCGAGCATCTCCATTTCAGGTCGAAGCGTCCGAAGTTCGCCTCATGAAGATTGGCTATATGTGTGCGGACCCTGAATGGCGCGCGCAATTACCATTTCAGCTTCCAGAAGATTTGACGCTAAAGACAGAAATGCTGAGTCTGCGTGAAGGTGAGCGTGTTTCCAGTCGGCAGCCGCTCCATTTTCGTTCTGTAGACTTGCCAGACGTTATCAGAGATCTCTGTAGTCCGGCGGTTTATCTAAATCGCTCGGAACTTCGAGTTCTGATCAGAGCTCACTTTGCGCGTATTGTGCGCCGAGATGTCAAACTAGCTGTGCTGCTCCCTCTTGTTGTTACGCTTCGCAGAAATGATCTGGCCCGCCGCATTCTGCGACTTTTGAAGGCCAGCATGCAATGTGGCAGTCCCTGTGTTTTGGCATTAAGAGCATCTGCAAACCAATTAAAGCCTTATCGAGAGCTAAGAGGAGAACTGCTCGAGATGGCATTTGATGCGGGGGACAGAACAGAGTCGCTGTTGATTGACTTATCGGAGTGTTATGCGTGGTCAGGTCAGTACGCCTTGGCAATTCAAGTTTTGTCCGACGTAGACATGTCTGCACAAAAAGGGGCGGTGTTTCAGAAGTTAAGAGCTTTGATAGGGCTTGGTGATTGGGAAGGCTATACAGGTCTTTTGAACGCGATCATGGAGGACCCCACTGAGCAGCCCTATTGGAGACTGCTTAGCTTCATTTCCATTTTTCCCTTTCCGGCTAAGCGTGAGAAGCTTCTCGCAAAGCTTCTGGGCAGACTTAGCTCATCTCGCATGGGTCCCGATGCATCTGTATATCTGAGCATTCTGCACCTGCTTGGTCAGCAAGATGATCTGGCTAGTGCCTTTTCAGGTCTATCTGATGCTCTTCCTGACCAATCGCGTCGTTACTTCGAGAGGGTTATTGCCCGGCAGAACGAGCCCGTTATCTTCAATCGCTTGTGGTGCCTTGGCTTATCCAAGACAGGTACAACCAGTTTTCATGATTATTGTAACAGAATAGGTCTTCTTTCGGCGCACTATATAAATCCGGCTCTTTTGAAAAACGAGTGGGTTACGCTGCGTGACCATTGATC
>NZ_JBIICB010000003.1:0-47632 GCF_044239095.1 Aestuariivirga sp.
CGAAGGGAATGGCGAGGCTCTCGAAGCCGCCCCAGCTATAGCCCATGCCGAACAGGCTGAGGCGGTCGAGGAAGGCTTCGGCGGCCGGCGTGCCGCAGGGCTTCAGCACGATCGAGAACAGGCCCGACGCGCCGCGGAAGTCGCGCTTCCACAATTCATGGCCCGGCGCGTTGGAAAGTGCGGGGTAGAGCACGGTCTCGACCTCGTCACGGCCGCGCAGCCATTCGGCCACGTCGATCGCGTTCTTCATGTGGCGCTCGAGGCGGACGTCCAGCGTGCGGATGCCGCGCAGCGTCAGGTACATGTCGTCGGGGCCGGCGAACTGGCCCATCTCCTCGTAGGCGTTCTTGAACCGCTCCCAGGCGGGCTCGCTGCAGGTGACGGTGCCCATCATCGCATCCGAATGGCCGACGAGGTATTTGGTGGCCGCCTGGATCGAGACATCGGCGCCATGCGCGAAGGCCTTGAAATAATGGCCCGCGCCCCAGGTGTTGTCGATCATCAGCAGGGCTCCGGCCTTGTGCGCGGCCTCGGCGATGGCGGGAATGTCCTGCACCTCCATGGTCTGGGAGCCGGGGGATTCGGCATAGACCACGCGGGTGTTGGGGCGGATCAGGTCCGCGATGCCGCGGCCGATCAGCGGGTCGTAGTAGCTGGTTGAAATGCCAAGCTTTTTCAGCAGCCCGTCGCAGAGTTGGCGGGCGGGCTGGTAGACGGTATCCACCATCAGCAGATGGTCGCCCGCCGCGAGGAAGGCGAGGAGGGCGGTGCTGATCGCTGCCATGCCGGATGGCGTCATCTTGGCCCGGTAGCCGCCCTCGACCATGGCGACGGCCTCCTCGACCGCGCGCGAGGTGGGTGTGCCCCGCCGGCCGTAGACATAGGGCTGGGAGCGGTCATGCAGCGATTGGGCAGTGGGGAACAGCACGGTCGAGCCGTGGTAGACGGCCGGATTGACGAAGCCGTGCTCCGCATAGCCGCGCCCCGCCGTCACAAGGCGCGTTTCGGGCGAGAGGGCGGAGGGATCGGGTTTGGATTTCGACATGATGGACAACCAGTGTTAAGCTGCAGCGGTAGCATGGGGAGGCCCGGTGGGGAACCCCGCAGAGGGAGCGGCATGTCACCCATCGGGTACATCGTGCTGAAGATATTGCGTGGCGGGGCACTGGCCTCGGCCGGGTTCGTCGTGCTGGTGATCGCCATCGAGTTCTGGAAGCACGGGGGCGACGTGACGGCGCTGACCCCCGGGTTCATGGTGCTTCTGGTGCTGGTGCTGGCGGGCGCGCTGTGGCTTGCCCGCGCCATCGGCCGGGAGCTGGCCCGGAACGGCTCTTGAACCGCCGCCGCCGAGTGGCTACCAAGGCGCCAGTTCTGAGGTGAAGAGCATGATGGAATCTGCGAAGCGCGTGGCCGAGAAGAAGGACTGGATCAAGGGCGCCACCGGCGACTGGGAGATCGTCCTGGGGCTTGAGGTCCATGCCCAGGTGCTGGCCAAGTCCAAGCTGTTCTCGGGCGCGTCCGCCGAATTCGGCGGCGAGCCCAATGACCATGTCTCCCTCGTCGATGCCGCCATGCCGGGCATGCTGCCCGTGATCAATGAATTCTGCGTGGAGCAGGCGGTGCGCACGGGGTTGGGCCTCAAGGCCGCAATCAACCGCCGCTCGGTGTTTGACCGGAAAAACTATTTCTACCCGGACCTGCCGCAGGGTTACCAGATCTCGCAGTACAAGCAGCCGGTGGTGGGCGAGGGGTCTGTGCACGTTGACGTTGATGGCCGCTCCGTCGAGGTCGGCATCGAGCGGCTGCACCTCGAGCAGGACGCGGGCAAGTCGCTGCACGACCAGCACCCCAGCATGAGCTTCGTGGACCTTAACCGCTCCGGCTGCGCGCTAATGGAGATCGTGTCGAAGCCCGACATGCGCTCGGCGGACGAGGCCAAGGCCTATGTGACGAAGCTGCGCCAGATCATGCGCTATCTCGGCACCTGTGACGGCAACATGGAGCAGGGGTCGCTGCGCGCCGACATCAACGTCTCCGTCCGCCGCCCGGGCGGCGACTTCGGCACCCGCTGCGAGATCAAGAACGTGAACTCGATCCGCTTCATGGGCCAGGCCATCGAATACGAGGCACGCCGCCAGATCGGCATTCTGGAGGACGGCGGCTCGATCGACCAGGAAACCCGCCTGTACGACGCAAAGAAGGGCGAGACCCGCTCCATGCGCTCCAAGGAAGAGGCGCATGACTACCGCTATTTCCCGGACCCCGACCTGCTGCCGCTGGAGCTGGACGAGGCCTGGATCGGCGGCATCAAGGCGGCCCTGCCGGAACTGCCGGACGAGAAGATCGCCCGCTTCATGAAGGACTATGGGCTGACCGCCTATGACGCCCAGGTGCTGACCTCCGAGCGCGCCTCGGCCGATTTCTTCGAGCAGGTCGCCAAGGGCCGGGACGGCAAGATGGCCGCCAACTGGGTCATCAACGAGCTGTTCGGCCGCCTCAACAAGGAAGGCAAGAGCGTTGAAACGACACCGGTTTCCGCCGCGCAGCTGGGCGAGATCGTCGACCTGATCGCCGAGGGCACGATTTCCGGCAAGATCGCCAAGGACGTGTTCGAGATCGCCTGGAGCGAGGGCGGCTCGCCCCGCGCCATCGTCGATGCCCGGGGCATGAAGCAGGTGACCGATACCGGCGCTATCGAGAAGGCCGTGATGGACATCATCGCCGCCAATCCGGACAAGGTGGAGCAGGTCAAGGCCAAGCCGACCATGCTGGGCTGGTTCGTGGGCCAGGTGATGAAGGTGACCGGCGGCAAGGCCAACCCGCAGGCAGTCAGCGACTTGCTGAAGGACAGGCTGGGAATCTGACGGGCAGGGGTTTAGTCGAAAAATCAATGTGTTACATGTTTATCCTGGTGTCTTTGATGAACATCACCCGGATGGTTTGACTGGCGCCCCTCAGCCGGTTTCTGGCGAATTTCCAGTTTCATCAGGCATTTAGTTTCAGTCTTCCTTTCCGGAAATTCTCCGCTATAGTCCGTACCCGGAACTTTTTGATTGAGCGCCGGGAGGGGCACAAGCATGGCGAAGACAGCCAAAAAGGCTGCGAAAAAGCCTGTCGTGAAGAAAGCTGTGAAACCGGTTGCGGCAAAACCGGCGGCCAAGCCTGCCGTGGTGAGCAAGAAGCCCGTGGCCAACGCCGCGCCTGTTGCCGACAAGCAGCGCTTCACCCTTTACGGCATGCTGGGCTCGGGCCCGACCTACACCATCGGGTTGATGCTCTCGCTGTCGCGCCATCCCTTTTCCTACATCCACGTCAACCTGCGCGAGGGCCAGCACAAGCAGCCCGACTACCTGGTGAAGAACCGCTACGGCCAGGTGCCGGCCCTGCGCGACGGGCAGGCCTATTTCGTGCAGTCCGCCGCCATCCTCCAGCACCTCGCGGATGAATTGCACCGGTTCGACGGCAAGACCGATCAGGAGAAGAACCGCATCCGCGAATGGCTGTTCTGGCAGTGGGACAAGCTGGCGATCCCGGTTTTCCGCCTCCGGGCCAGGGCGCGCGGACTGCGCCAGTTCGGCGATGAGGTGCGCATCATGTATGACACCGAGGCCAAGGCGGCCCTGGCGCTGCTGGAGAACGAGCTGGGCCGGGTCGAGTGGATCGCCACCAAGCGCCCGACCATCGCCGACATCGGTATCTATGGGGTGCTGCGCTATGCGGCGGAAGCCAATATCGACCTCACGCCCTATCCGAATGTCACGGCCTGGAAGAAGCGTTTCGAGGCGCTGCCAGGCTTTGGCGCGCCCGAGCAGATCCTGCCCATGGAGAGCAGGCTGCTCTGACCTGAACCCCTGAACCGGAGCGGAGTTGCCCAAGCGTTCTGACAGGGAGGTGCTGACCGGCAAGGCTCAGCCAGACCCGAAGGCACCGCGGAAACTCCGCCGTGCCGCGGGTGAAATCGAATGCATTCTCGGCGTGATGCTGGGCGTGTCGGGCCTCATCCTGTCCAGGGCCGGGCATCTCTGGATCGGGTTCGATGTCTTTTCGCAATTCACGCTGCATTTCGCGCTCATCACCGGGGCCTTTCTGATCGGCCTGCTGATCCGGCGCGCCCGGCTGCCGGTGGCCATGCTTGTGGTTCTGGCCGGGCTGGTGGCAATCGGCGCCTGGCCGCATGTCGAGAGCCGCAGCCCGCGCGCGCTCGCCTCCGTGAGCGGCGGCGAGCGGGCGCTGCGGGTGGCAAGCTTCAACACCTCCTGGCTCAATGAGGATGCAGACAAGGTCCGCGCAGAAATCGAGCGCATCGACGCCGACGTCATTGCGCTGATCGAAGTAAACCCCGCGGCGCGGCGGATCCTGGCGGAGCTGAGGCGGCGCTATCCCCACCAGGCAGACTGCTTTGCGATCAGCAATTGCAATCATGCGATCCTGTCGAAGCTGCCGATCCTCGCCAGCGAGGCCCGTGGCCAGTGGGGCGGGCCGCCCTTTATTCTGGCGAGGCTCGGGCCCGAGGCGGGCGGGCTCAGCGTCTTAGGCGTTCACACCAGCCGGTTTCCCTACGCGCGGGAGCAGTTCCGGCAGGTCAACGCGATCGCTGGCTTGCTCGAAAAGCTGCCCGGCCACAAGCTCGTGATGGGTGACTTCAACGCAACACCGTTCTCCCGCATGCTCGCGGTGATCGAGGCGGGGGCCAATCTTCGCCGCATCAGCTTCCTGCCCACATGGCCCGCTCAGGCGAACCTTCCGCAGATCGCCATCGATCACATCTTCCTGTCTCCCGGCCTCCGCCTGCTCGAGGCGGCGCGCATCGGCGAGGCGGCAGGCTCAGATCACTACCCCATCACC
Source organism: Aestuariivirga sp. (assembly GCF_044239095.1). Classification (GTDB taxonomy): domain Bacteria; phylum Pseudomonadota; class Alphaproteobacteria; order Rhizobiales; family Aestuariivirgaceae; genus Aestuariivirga. The sequence goes on from NZ_JBIICB010000003.1 coordinate 4,846, forward strand.
GCCCGCATCGCCGTTCCCTTGCAGCCGTAAACACGGGATTCACCCTGTTTCTTTACGCGGTCTTGTCGCTGTCCAGGGCAGAGTGAACCGGATCCTGGGATGGAGTTGAGGGGAGTGCCGCGTATGGAAGCTTTTTCTTTGGCTGAGGCCCGTGCGGCCGGCCGTTCTCCGCATTCAGCCAGCGCGGAGGAGCTCTTCCATCTGGGTCTGATCCACTCCCTGGGGATCGACGGTCCGCCGGACCTGATTGCCGCGCAGACCTGGCTGAACCTCGCCGCCATGAAGGGGAGCGCCCAGGCGCGGATCTGCCGGCGCGAACTCGCTGCCGAAATGTCGCCAGAGCAAATGGCCGAGGCGCAACGCCAGGCCAGCCTGTGGATCGCCCCGCACCCATGAAAAAAGGGCCGGATTACCGGCCCTTCCGCATATCATTCAGGTCTGCAACCGGTCAGTAGTCGAGGAACTCGTCGCCGATGTTGCGGGGCTCGGTCTGGTAGTGGTTGAGCCGCGTATCAAAGCGCTTCTCGCGCAGGTCGCGCACGTAGTTCTCGGTCTGGTAAATGTCGAGCTGCGCGTTGATCCGGTCCTGCTCGCTGCCGATCGGCGGTATCTGGTCATCACCCGGCGCATAGTTCTGGCCAAGCGGAATGAAGTTCTCCATCGCCAGGACGGGCGCTGAAGACAGGGCGAGAACGGCACAACCGAGAATCAGAAAACGCATGGTCAACTCCAATATCGCTAACTATAGAACACGACCGAGGTTAAGGCACCAATAATCCGCGCCGCCAAAAGGAAACGGCCCCGCGCGGGGGCCGTTCCGGTTGTGCGAGCCTCGTGGCTGCACAATCAGTCGTTGAAGCCGACCTCATCGATCAGCTTGGCGGCGGCTGGCTCATGCTTGGCCACTTCGGCGACGTTCAGCTTGTCCGGCGTGAAACTGCCCCATGACTTGACAATCGGGTCCAGTCCCACGGCCGGGTTGACGGGATACTCATAATTGCCCTGCGCATAGAGCATCTGCGCCTCGTCGCCCGCGAGGAACTCCATAAGCTTCAGCGCATTGTCCTTGTTGGGGGCATGTGCCGTCAGCATCATGCCGGAGATGTTGACGTGGGTGCCGAACTGGGGCGAGGAGGGGAACACGATCTTCACGGCCTCAGCCCATTTCTTTTGTTCGGGCTCCTCGGTGTTGGTCAGCATCTTGCCCATGTAATAGGTGTTGGCCAGCGCGAGGTCGCATTCACCTGCGAACACGCTCTTGGCCTGGGCGCGGTCATTGCCGCTGGGCTTGATGGCGAGATTGGCCTTCACACCCTTCAGCCACTCGCGCGTCGCGTCCTCGCCCTTGTGGGCAATCATCGCGGCGAACAGGGCGATGTTGTAAGGGTGGTTGCCCGGGCGCATGCAGAGCTTGCCCTGCCATTTCGGGTCGGCCAGTTCCTCATAGGTGATCGCGGTGATCGGCGCGCGCTCGGTCGAAGCATAGATCACGCGGGCGCGCATGGTGAGGCCGAACCACTGGTTGGCTTCGTCGCGCAAATTGGCGGGTATCTTGTCGCGTATCGCCGGAGAGGTGACGGGCTGCGCCAGACCCCGGTTTGCGGCCTCCACGAGGCGGCCCGCATCCGCCGTCAGCAGTAGATCGGCCGGGCTGTTGGGGCCCTCCTGGGCCAGTCTCTCGACCAGGCCGTTCTCGGCGAACACCACCCGCACCTGGATGCCCGTCTTCGCGGTGAAGGCTTCGAACAGCGGATTGATCAGCGCAGGCTGCCGGTAGGTGTAGACATTCACCTCACCATCGGCGAGGGCAGGAGCGGCGGCAGCGCCCGTCAAAAGAAGGGACAGGCAAAAGCCTGCCACACTGCGGCGGGTGATCGGCATGGGCGGAACTCCTCGTTTTCTGTCGTCGATGAAACTTTCTATGCAGCAGGTGCCGGAGGTTGGTCAACAAAAACCGACAAAAATACTCGGAATTAGAACTGCTCTAAACTGGCGGTGGCCCGCAGGACGGTCTATCCTGCCTGAGGGACGCGGCGCGGAAAGGTCAAGACATGGCATTCGAGGAACTGAAGGCGCAAATCGGCCTGCTGCTGGGCGAAATGAACGAGCAGCCAAAGGACCTGCACGAACTCTACCAGCAGATCCACCAGGAACTGAACCAGCTTCGCGCCACCGGCATGGCCCTTCCGGCGGATCTCGTGGCGCTGGAGGAGCGGCTGCTAAAGGAGTTCCCGGTGCCGCCGCAAAAGGACTGACTTCCCCGCTACGGCAGGCTTGCATCGCCCGTCAATTCGCGGCAAAAGCCCCCGCAGCAGGAGACGTGGCCGAGTGGCTGAAGGCAACGGTTTGCTAAATCGTCATACGCTGTCAAGGCGTATCGAGGGTTCGAATCCCTCCGTCTCCGCCACTTAGCCCTCGGGCAAATCTCTCTCCCCGAAATTTGAGCGTCGAAAATCCCCAGTATTTGCGGGCTTCTTTGCGAAAAGCTCCTGACTGCCGGAATGGCCGCCAGGCCGATTTTCGTCTCTCTCGGCCCCGCGTTCTCCAAAGCTCCTGACTGCCCGAAAAAAGTACGGCGGCGATAAACCGTTGAAATACAGTAGTTTTCCCGTAGACTTGTCGCCGTACTTTGCGTCTTTCATTCGGTACGCGCAAGGCTCCCTGATCAAACCAGCGATAATGCGGATCTACAGTATTAAAAGTGGGGAAACTACTCTGCCGCGGCAGACTACGATGTAGGTGGCGCTGCAACCTCAGGGAGGTGACCTCACGATAGCCAGGGCGGAAGCTCGAAGGGTTGTTCGACAAATGGTTCCGGGGCGATAAGCGCAGCAGGTTCATCGGCCCCTCGGAGCTGATAAAATAGATGTGGGAGGCCCAGCGATGGATCCTGTGTTGCGTCCGGATAGGGCACCGCCGCCTGCCAGTTGGGATGATAGCGGATCATGCCGGCCACACTGCGATAGGGAATGTCCAGCAGAGCCTTGGCGATACGGCGGTTGGTCTTCATGTCGCCGGGCTCGCCCACGCCACCCGCCACGGCTGCGGCGATCGCGTAGTGATGGAGGGAACAATAGGGCTGGCAGCCGATCTCCGGCGTTGACTGTGGCCCGAAGCGGGCGCGGTAGCTTGCGGCAAATCTCCTGCCGAGCTCATCGCGAGGCAAGCCGATCACGGTGCAGGTGATGACGCCGCGGCCCTTTTCTCCGGTGATCTCCGAGAACACCCGGTGCAAGGCGCCGTATTGTAGATAGAGCAGGCTGTTGAGCGGCCGCTCCATGAATTGGAGATGAAACCGCGCCAGGTCGCCCGCATGGAAATGGGTCATCGCCAACACGGCGGGATCATGGTGGCGTATTCCGTCAAGCACGCTGCACCAGTCACTGTTGACGGGGTGGATCTGCGGCGGATGCGGAAGCTCCCAGCCGAACTTCGTGGCCGCACCCGCCATGGCATTAGCGATTACGATGCTATAGGGCTTGGGGCCCGATAGGATCGCGATGCGCCGGTTGCGAGGCCGCCAGCGGCCGCTGTCGCGCAGCCAGGAAAGGAACTTGATGAAGCCTGGGCCATACCAGTATTCGGCAGGGTCGCTCATGAAGCAGCCAAAATAGCGGCGCGGGTCGCTGGCTATCGTATCGTGGTGCTGCACCAGCGTGTTGTGATGCATGTAGATGATGCCTGCGTCGGCAATGGGCTCATATTCCGCATTCTGCGGGCCGATGTTGTAGCCATTGATGATAGCCGACACGCGATGGCGGGAGATAAGCTGCCGGGCTGCGCGCACTACCTCTCCCGCCGTTTGGTTGCCGGTATCGACGAACACGGTCTCAAGCGGGCGGCCGAGGATGCCGCCTCTGGCATTCACCTCCTCGATGGCGAGGATCAGGCCGTTGCGGAACTCCCTGCCGTCATTCGCCGAGGATCCGGTGAGAGGAACCATGCTTCCGATCATGATCGGTGCAGCACTGGACATGTTCTAGGGAACCTCGCCCATCAGCTCAGGCTCGAACAGCAGATTGTGCATGACGACCCGCAGAGACGGCGGGCTCACAGGCTTGATGAGAAGGGGGAAGCCCTGTGACTTGATGCTGCCCACCACGTCAGGCGCGGTTTCTGCCGTCATGACCAGGGCAGGGCAAGGCTTCTCGAGAACGTCGTTGATCTGCCCGACAAGATCCGTGCCCTGGATGCGGCCGCGCAGACGGTAGTCGGTGAGGATGATGTCCGGCTGTTCCGGCAGCGCCATGACGGCCTTGGCCGCATTGTCGAAATCGTCGATCGTCACGACGCTTAAGCCCCAGCGTTCCAGCATCGCCGTCAACGCCTCGCGGAGCATCTTGTCGTCCTCGAGGACGAGGCAGCAAAGCCCCGCGAATTCGCCGCCTATCCGCTCGCTGATCTCGGGTTCGCCCGTGCCGCTGTGCCAGACGTTGCCGATGGGCGCATCGATGAAGAAAGTCGTGCCATGTCCCAGCGCACTGTCGAGGCCCATTGGATGGCCAAGTATGTCCGACAGGCGGCGCGCGATATTGAGGCCCAGGCCCAGGCTATGGCTGGCATTGGGCTGGCTGTCGCTGACGCGGTAGAACTCCTCGAAGATCGCCTGATGGTGTTCGGGCGCGATGCCGATTCCTGTATCCGCCACTATGATGCGCAGGTGCCGCCCGCGCCGCCTGCAGCCGACCAGCACGCGACCGACATCCGTATAGCGGATGGCATTGCCCACGAGATTGGAGAGGATGCGTTCCAGCAGCACCCTGTCGCTCACAACAGCAAGCTTTGACGGCACGATGCGCAGGTCCAGCCCCTTCTCGCGCGCCCGGTGCGCGAACTGGATGTTGAGCCGCGACAAGACGGAGGAAACCTGGAAGGTGCCGATGGATGGCTCGATCTTGCCAGCGTCGAGCTGCCCGATGTTGAGGAGCGAACCGAGCAGGTCCTCCATTATTGCAACCGACACCTCCATTGCGTGAAGGGCGTGCTTGCGCTCTTCCTCGCTCTCGGTCACGAGGCAGGAGTAGACTAGGATCTTGAGCGAGGCGAGAGGCTGGCGCAGGTCATGGTTCGCGGCCCTGAGAAAGCGCGACTTGCTCTGGTCCGCCGCGGCGGCCTTGTCGCGGGCTTGGGTCAAAGCCTGCAGCGTGCGCCGGAACTCGGTCACATCCTTGAGCAACGAGACTGCGCCGCCCTCCGCAACGGGCGAATCGACGGCCGCGAGAACACGGCCGTCGGAACACACGAGGTGCAGGCCGCCCAGCGTTGCAAGTGGCTTTGCCTTCACGGGGCCTGAACCCAGCTCCCAGCCGATCAGGGCGCCGTGGCGCTGGGCCTTCTCAAGCAAATCAGCGGCCTTCAGTCCCATGATGGACTCGGCGGGAAGACCGAGGTCATGCGCAAAAGCCATGTTGCAGGTGATGACCCGTCCATCGTCCGACCACAGGCAGACGCCCTGCTGCAGATGGCGCATGGCGATGGCGTCAGGGTTCATGTCGCGGGGGGACGGAAGCTCCGCGCCGGTCGCCATCAGCTGCCGCCGGCCTGTCCGTAGCGCCGTGAGGCATAGAGAATCGCAGCCTCGCGGTTGCGCAGCCCGAGCTTTCGCATGGCATTGCCAAGATGCACGCGCGCCGTCTGTGCCGTGATGCCCATTGCCTCCGCGATCTCGGCGACGGCGTGGCCGCTGCCCAGGAGCTTCATCACCTCGTCTTCACGCTCACTGAGGCGCGGGCCATCCGCTTCCGTTCCCTCGTCGGCGGCCTGTTCGGAGGCTCTGAGCCAGGAGCGCGTGAGCAGGTCGCGCGGGAAATAGACTTCGCCGTCGAAGATGCGGGTCAGCGCGCGGCGGATTTCCTCGGCATTGGCCGATTTCGGAATGTATCCGATCACGCCATTCTGGATCGCCTGCCGCACATAGTCCGGATCTTCGTGGATCGAGATAACGGCCACGGGAATATTGGGGAAGCGGCGGCGCAGGAGCTCGAGTCCCTCGAAGTCCTTCACGCCCGGCATCACGAGATCGATGAGGATCAGGTTGACCGGCGCAGGGCTGTCGAGGATCGTCACGGCCTCCTCGAGTGTCGCTGCTTCCTTGATCTCGACGCTCGCATCGATGCCGCGCGCCACCTGCTTCAGCGATTCTCGAACCACCCAGTGATCGTCGGCAATGAGGATGGTCATCGCCAGAGTTGGCTTGCGGAGGGGTGCGGTCATCGGAGGCTCACTCATCGGAGGTTCGCGGACGGAGGCTCTCTAAAAAAGATTAGGTCTGTTCACTAGTGCCACTCATGGACACGGTCAGGAAATCCATGCCTGATTTTGTAACAATATAGCTAAAACTAAAGCGCGCGTCTAGACGAAACCATATGGAGGTCGATCAGCGTCCCGTAGGGGTTACCGCTTGGAGACTATTGTTAACCAAGGGAAAATACTCGAAAATTCACAGTCTTTTCGGCGTTCCCTTGAGGACTGCCCACAACCGCGCACCTTCAAGATGCTTGACAAGGTTGTTGTGCGCAGTTTTATTGGACGAAAAGTCGTAAGTCAACTCGCGGCACGCTCTAACGTAAGCTCTAGATTTTTCATCTAGAAGTGGAGCGATAAAACAGAGGAAACGGATATGACGCGCAAGACCAGAAGGGATTCCAAATTGTTTACCGGCACGTCGCTGACGCGGCGGTCGGCTCTCAAGGTTGCCTTGGGCGGAGCGGCGATGACGCTCGCTGCACCGAAGGTGATCGCATCTGGCAATGACAAGATTCTGATCGGCGTGCCCTCGTCGCTGTCGACCCCCTATGGCGTCGCGGACGACACTGATCACCTGAACGGCACCACCCTGGCGGTGGAGGAGATCAACGCAGCGGGCGGTGTGCTCGGCCGCGAGATTGAACTCTTTGTGCCGGACGTCGACAAGCTCAACCCCGAGAGCTGCCGTGCGGCGATCGCCGCCTGCATCGACAAGAAGGTGCATGCCATCTCGAACGCCTTTGTCTTCGCGCCGATCCCGGCGATGGACGAGTCCGTCAAGTACAAGGCGCCCTACCTTCAGGGCAACACGCAGCGCAGCGCGACGGAGGCCTTCAAGGCCGATCCCATCAAGTACAGCCACGTCTTCCAGACCGATCCTTCCGAAGTCAACTACGGCTGGACCTATCCCATCTGGCTGAAGAAGATGGAAGATACCGGCGTGTGGAAGCCGAAGAATCGCAAGATCCACATCGTGGCCGAACAGGTGGGTTACTGCCAGACCATCCTCAAGGCGGCCAGGGAGGCCATTCCCAAGTCGGACTTCGAACTTGCCGAGGTCACCGATATCCAGTACCCGGTCAATGACTGGGGCCCGGTGATCCAGAAACTCAAGGAAGTCGATGCCGGCGCGATCATGATCGACCACTGGGTCGCCGCCGAATATGCCGCCTTCTGCAAGGAGTTTATCAACGATCCCGTCGAAGGCTCGCTGGTCTATTTGCAGTATGGCCCGTCGCAGCCGGAGTTTCTGGCGCTTGGCGGCAGCGCCACCGAAGGCTTCTGCTGGAGCACCGTGCTTGGCGTCTATGGCGACAAGATCGGCCAGGAGTTCCGCGAGAAATACGTCAAGCGCTTCCCCAAGTTCGAAGGTAACATGGGCCTCGTCTACACCGGCAACGGCTATGACATCGTCCAGTATCTGAAGCGCGCCTGGGAAGCCACCAAGAACCCGGAGGACTTCGCCGCCAACTGCAAGTGGATCCGCGAGAACCCCTACCGCGGTGTCTGCGGTCTGATGGATATGAACAACGAATACCAGGAAGCCCTTCACTTCCCGGACAACGGCTTCGGCAACCAGGCTGCCGAACTCGAAAAGGGCATGGGCCAGCTCTTCGTGCAGGTCCAGGACGGCGCCCACAAGATCATCTGGCCGGACGAGACAGCGGAATCGAAGCTGCGTCCCTCGCCTTGGTGGTAATGCGAGTGGTGATCTGAAAGATGCCGTACGACGCGTCCGGCCCGATCTTTTCCTGCAGCGACGTCTCGCTCGATCTTGGTGGGCGGGAGGTCCTGCGGGACATCGGCTTCGACCTCAAGGCTGGTGAAGTGCTTGGCATCATCGGGCCCAACGGTGCCGGCAAGACAAGCCTGCTTGAGATACTGTCCGGGCGCTATGTGCCGAAGACTGGCCGCATCACCTACCGCGGCGAGGACATTTCGAAGCTGCCGCTGTTCGCCCGGGCGCGCCTCGGCATTGGGCGAACCTACCAGACACCTATCGTTCCGGAAGACCTGACGGTCGGCGAGACTCTCAAGGCCGCCCGCCAGGCCTTCAAACCCTGGCTCACCCGCTTCGATGCAGAGTACGGCGCCAATCTGGTGCATTTCAGGGCGCCTTACGACAAGCCGAATTCGTCGTTAAAGACCTTCGAGCGCCGCAAGCTGCTGCTGTCCTGCCTGTTGATGCGCAGGCCCCAAGTGCTGCTGATGGACGAGCCCGCCGCTGGTCTGATCAATGCTGAGATCGACGAGATCGACCAGATCCTCCGCATGCTGTCGAAGGAGATGAACGTCGCGGTGCTGATTGTCGAGCACCGCATCGAGCTTCTCGAATCCATCGCCGACCGCGTGATCGTCATGGATGCGGGTGAGGTCATCGCTCAGGGCGAGCTTGCCGACATCATCAACAGCCCCGCAGTGCGCGCTGCCTATTTCGAGGCGCATTAAATGCGAGGAACGCGATGACCGAAATCCTCAAGGTTGAAGGCCTCTCAGCCGGCTATGGCCCCCTGCGCGTACTGCACGATCTCGACCTCGTCATACATCCGGGCGAACGCGTGGGCATCGTGGGCCTCAACGGCCATGGCAAGACCACGCTGTTCTATGCCATCGCCGGTCTTACCGGCTGGCAGCGCGGCTCGATCATCCTCAACGGCAATCAGATCGGGCGCACGCGCAGCCAGGGGCCGGGTCGCTACACACACCAGATCGTGCGGCAGGGGCTAGCTATCATGCCGCAGGGTGACGAGATCTTCACCGGTCTCACGGTGGAGGAGCATCTCGACTCCGGTGCCTTCACGCCCGAGGCCTGGCGCACACGCAAGGAGCGTAAGGAGCGGGTTCTCACCATCTTCGATCCGCTGCGCAAGCTGATGAAGACCCCCGTCGGCCGTTTGTCGGGCGGCGAGCGGCGCATGGTATCCATCGGCCGCGGGTTGATGACGGATGCCAAGCTCTATCTCGCCGATGAGCCGACACTTGGCCTCGCACCAAAGATCGGAATGTCCGTGATGTCGGCACTGCTTGCCATCGACCTTAAAGACAGCGCCATGTTCATCGCCGAACAGAACGTGGCTCTTCTCGAAGGCAAGGTGGACAGGATCATCGGCATGCACGCCGGCAAACTCAAGGGCGAGGCATCCTCCTCGTTCCGGATCAGCGGAAGCGCGTGAGGGCTTTCGCGGAAACGAACTTGGCAACGGAGAGACTGGATTGGATATCGCCTTTCTCCTGACGAACGCCATCGTGGTGGCCAGCATCTATGGCCTGATCGCGATTGCCGTGTCGATCACCTGGTCCAGCCTCGGCCTGGTCAACCTCGGCTATGGCTTCATATTCTCACTCGCGGGTTATGCCGCGTGGCTGGTGGCAGACAATTTCTCTCACAACCCCGTGCTAATCGCGGGAGCAGGTATCCTGGGCGGCGCGCTGACAGGTGTACTGATCTGCATCATCGTGTTCATTCCGCTGCATGACAAGCCGGCCTTCACCAGTCGCGGCATGATCGCGACGCTCGCCATCAGCCTCATCGGCAGTCAAATCCTGCTGATGATATTCGGACCCACGGCCAAGTCGCTCCCAGAACTGTTCGGTCGCTGGAAGCTGAAATTCTCTGGCATCACCTTGAGCGCCGACAAAATCGGTATCGTAGTCTGTTCCGTGCTGATGCTGGCCCTGGTCGTGATGTGGATGCGAAGCAGTCGTCGCGGCCTTGAGATCCGTGCGATGATGATGAACCCGCACGCCGCCTCGATCGTCGGCATCGGCATCCGCCGTACAGGCATCTATGTCATGGCGCTTACGGGCGCCATGGCGGGCCTTGCGGCGGTGCTGCTGTCTCAGACCTATTACATCTCTCCCTTCTCAGGCCTGACGCCGCTCATCAAGGGGGTATCAATTGCGCTCTGCGGCGGCCTGGGCTCGGTGCAGGGCGCGGTCATCGCGGCGATCCTGCTGGGCCTCGTCGAGGCTATGACTAACAAGTATCTGGGCGGACAATATGTGCTGATCACCCAGTTCCTCGTCATCATCCTGGTTCTCATCGTAAGGCCTCGTGGTATCGCGGGCCTGCTTGACAAGGCGCGCGAGCAATGAAGGACACTAACCAAGAGACCCAGGCAGACTCCGCGTCTTCCTACACATGGACAAATCCCCTCGCGGCTTGGGGCACCGCCACGGTGAACGAGAAGGTGCCGTCGATCCACGTTCCCGATCCTGCGGATGTGTGGCGCCAGACAACCGCGTTCAAGGTGAAAACCTATCTTGTCGGCCGCCTCAAGTATTTCATCGTGTGGCCGACCCATCGCAAGCGTACCTGGAACAGGCTGCGCTGGTGGCCCACACGCCGCAACATCCTGAACATCCGTGCGCATTACAATCCGAAGACGGACGTTTCGGAAAAGAAGATCCTTGACCGGCGGCCGATCTACTGGCTCTTTGCGCTGATTGCCATGCTCGTAGGTCCCCTGGTGTTTCCGGACAACCAGATGAACGCGCTGCTCACTGCGGGCGCCACCTTCGGCATCTTCGCGGCGATAAACATCTGCTGGACACTGATCATCGGTACGGCGGGCATCTTCTCTCTCGCCTCCTATGCGGTGGTGGGAACGGCGGCCTTTGTTACCTCACTGCTGTCGGTTCAATATGGCGTGCCATGGTTTGCGCTGCCCTTCATCGGGGCCGTCATCGGACTGCTCTTCGGCGGTCTCATCGCCTTACCAGCACTGCGGCTTGACGGCTTCTACTTCGCGCTGCTGACTCTCGGCCTCAACGAGCTCTTCCGAGTATTCTTCACGACGTCTAAGCAATTTGGCTCCGCCTCGGGCGGCCTTTACGGCGCCGACTCCTTCATCAGCGAGGCGTGGTCGCCTATGACGCAGTCAGTTGTGGCCTATTACAGTTCTTTCCTGCTGATGTTTGCCACGCTGTTCCTGTTCCGCTTCATAAATGGTAAGCAGCTGGGCCGCGTGCTACGCATGGCGCCCGAGAAGCGTGAGGCCTTTGCCGCCGCCTGTGGCGTCGACTATCGGCGGGCGCGCATCACCATCTTCATGCTTACCTCGATTGCGTTGGGCTTCATTGGCGGCTTCTACGCAGCGCAGTATCGCGGTGTCGCCTATGCGATCTTTGATTTCAATACGGTGCTGCTGGGCCTTGCCATGATCACTATCGGCGGCATCGGTAAGGCAGAGGGTGCGGTGCTGGGCACGCTGATCGTTATTTTCATGCGCGACGTGTTGATCGAGTGGGGCCCTTGGCGCTATGTCGGCATAGGCATGGCTATGCTGCTGGTCGTGCTCTTTCTCAACAATGGCTATTTCGGCATCCGCAAGCAGTTCAATGCTTGGCGCGCCAAGAAGCGGGGTGAGTGGCGCTCGGTGCGCGCGGAGAAGGGCGGCGAGGTCCTGCCTGAGGAAGCAACCGAGATCCGCGACAAGGATTCGATATATTTCCGCCGCTTCGACAAGATGCAGCGCGACTATCTCAAGACGCTGATCTCGCCGCAAATCATCGAGGAGCATCGCCGCCAACCGCTGGGCCAGCACAGTGAGGCGCTGGAGCGCGTGCTGCTCTACTTCCGCCGCGCCAAGATGGACGATAAATATGCGCTCCACCGTGCAGGCCCCAACGGACCCTACAAGATCATCGCCTTCTCCGGTTCGCGTGGCGTGTCCCCGCGCCTCGTCGATGACCGGGAGTTCCCGACGTTGGACGAGGCTTATCACGGCATCTTCATGCGCCGCGTCCACGACTTGATGGAGTCGTAAACATGGCCGAGGTGAAGCGAGGGCCGTTGCAGCGCCCGGACCAGGACCAGGAGGCGCGCGAGATGTGGGACCGGATCACGCGGGACTACCTCCGCAGTGTCGTCAGCCCTGAACTCATTGCCGAGCATCGCCGCAGCCCAACCGGCCACCACAGCGAGCCCTTGGCGCGGCTTCTCGCCTGGTGCCAGCGCCGTCCTCTGTCCGAGCAATATGCGGTGAGAGCGGAGTCCGATGGCACATTCCGCATCGTGTCGATGACGGGCCGCCGCGGCGTTGCGCCCAAGTACATCGGCGAGGCGCGATTCGCCTCTTTGGAGGAGGCACGCCATGGCGTGCTGCTCCAGCACATTAGCGATCTTACAGGAAAGTAGACATGGCCCAGCAGAAGATATTCGGATACGCCGATCGCCTCTCAGTCCGCCCGGGCGAGGAGATCGCATTCCATGTCAATGCCGATGGCACGAACGAGGCGACCGCACAGCTAGTGCGGCTGATCCACGGCGACACTCACCCTGCAGGCCCCGGCCACATCGAGCAGGAGATCGACCATCCGATAAACGGCAAGTGGGTGGTGAAGAAGCAGTTCACGCAGCTCGGCAGCTATCTCGAGGTGAACGATCCCAAGAACGTGCTGGCAGAAGAGGGTCCCATCACGCTTATGGCCTATGTGTGGCCGACGCTGTCACAGAACGGTCGACGCCAGACCATCATGGGCCGTTGGGACACGCTCAGGAACAAGGGCTATGCGCTGGGCATAAACCCGTCCGGCAATCTGGAATTCTGGGTGGGCGATGGTCAGGAGGTCGATTACGTTTCGGGCGAACTGCCGATCCTGCCGCATGTCTGGTACTTCGTCGCGGCGTCCTATGATCCGAAGACGGGGCGGGCGGAGTTGTACCAGGAAGGTACGGTCAACCGGTATAACTCGCTCTATGGCCGCGTCGTGCCGGACGACTATGCCACCCATGTGGTACAGCACTTCCGCTTCCGCCACGTGAACGGCGAGGGTATTCCTTTCCTTATCGCCGGCGCGCTCGACGCGCATGAGATGCGAGGCACCTTCGTCAACGACATGTATGCCGGCAAGGTGGACCGCCCTGCCATCTGCAAGGGCACCATGACCCGCGAGCAGCTGGACGAGTGCTGGAAGGGTGCAATGCCGCCTGCCGAGGCAATCCTCGCCTATTGGGATACGACCGCTGGCTACACCGCGAATGGCATCGGCCATCTGGTGAAGGATATCGGTCCGCATGGCCTTCATGCCAAGGGCGTGAACCACCCGGTTCGCGCCATGACGGGCCATAACTGGAACGGCAAGGACGATTGCTTCCGCATCTCGCCGGAGCAGTATGGCGGTATCGAATTCCACCCCGACACCGTCACCGACTGCCGCTGGGAGGTCACCAACAAGATGGTGATCCCGGACAATCTCAAGAGCGGCATATATGCCATCAGGCTGCGCGTCGGGCCCGGTGTGAGTATTGCCGAGGAATACATAGTCTTCGTGGTGCGCGCAGCGAAACCAGGTGGCCAGCTCTGCTTCCTTGTCCCCACCGCAAGCTATCTCGCCTATGCCAACGAGAGCCTTAGCTTCGATGCACACATCGTGCAGCCAATGACGGGCCAGCCGCCGGTCGTTACCGATCTCGACGTCGAAACCTACGAACATCGTGAGTATGGCTTGTCTACCTATGACAGCTACGAGGATGGCGCCGGCGTTTGCTACACCTCCTTCCGCCGTCCCATCGTCAACATGCGGCCCAAGTATCGCATGTCGAGCATGGGCATCACCTGGCAGTTCCCGGCTGATCTCTCGATTGTCGCCTGGATTGACAAGATGGGCTACGAATGTGATTTCGTCACCGACGAGGACCTGCACCGAGAGGGGCTCGATGCGATCAGCCCCTATGCTTGCCTGATGACGGGCACACACCCCGAATATGTATCTGAGCGCATGCTAGACGCGCAGGAGGACTACGTCGCGCAGGGAGGCCGCCTAATCTACATGGGTGGCAACGGCTATTACTGGGTCATCGGCTTCGATCCCGAAGACACGGCCTGCATGGAAGTGCGAAAGCTCGACTCCGGTATGCGCGCCTGGGCCGCGAAGCCCGGCGAACATTACCTGCAGACGACGGGTGAGAAGAGCGGCCTCTGGCGCAACCGCGGCCGCGCGCCGCAGAAACTCACCGGCGTCGGCTTCATAGCGGAGGGTTTCGAGACCTCCACACCTTACCGCAAGATGCCGGATGCCTGGCACCGCACGGTTTCCTGGATCACTGAGGGTGTCGAGGGCGAGATCATCGGAGATGTGGGTCTCGCCTATGGTGGCGCCGCCGGTATTGAGCTTGACCGCTATGACCTGAGCCTCGGCACGCCCCCGCACACACGCATCATCGCCTCGTCGGGCGGCCACTCGGACAATTACGTGCTGGTCACAGAGGAACTGCTCTATGCCTATGCTGGCCTCGTGGGTTCGCTCGACTACCGCATCCGCGGCGACATGACCTATTTCCCCGCACCCAACAACGGCGCGGTGTTCTGCACCGGCTCCATCGCCTATGGCCAGGCGCTGCCCGCCAACAACTTCAACAGTAGTGCTTCGCGGGTTCTGCAGAATGTTGTCGATGCCTTCCTCATACGGGGCAAGTTGCCTGGCGGGCAGTGGACCGTCGACGAGAAGCAGTGGCGCTAGCAACGACACGGTCAGAGGCAATATAGATTTCCGGCAAACCGCCGGGGCTATGTTGTCGCCTGTGAGCAATTTCCAAGCCGTTGGTTTCAGACTCTGATCGGGTCGCTCGAAGTCGTTGATTTTGCGGGAAAGCGGGCCGTGGGCTCTGGTTTCCTCGCAAATTCATTTCTCGGTTCACGGCTGCTGCAAGGCGTGATCCACTCTGCCGGGAGATCGGTGGAGGATTCGGTGATGAAGCCATGTGCCCGTCTCAACGCAAAAAGACGCATCGACCTCGCCATCGTCAGCCCCTCCGGCTGCCGCCCTGCCAGTATCGCCTCTACGATTTCCGGCGCCATCAGCGTCATTCCAAGCACCCGGCTGACGTAGGACGGGTTGATGTTCTCAGCCTTGGCGATTTCCGGGATGGTCGAGAAGTCGCCGGTTTCCAGCAGATTGCGCCAGCGGAAGCCGCGCGCCAGTGCCTTGAGGAGGGCGCTGTCAATGTGCGTCCTCGACATCGGTTCCGTTGTAGTGCCATCCGGCGTTACGATGAGCTCTTTGCGAAGGTGACCTCGAAGGTAACCATCCGAACGCTGTCATGCGGGCGACTCTCTGATCTGCCATTACCGTTGTCGAACTACATAACCGTTTTCATCAGCTGGCAAAGAAAAGATGAACGTGAATTCTAGGTCCAATCAGATCGGGTCGGTCAAGGGTGTGAAGTCTGGCTGCGATCGCTAGACTACACGAAACTTCGCAAGAGCCTCCTCGTTGACGGAGATGCCCAAACCAGGCCCAGTTGGCGGTGGTATCCTGCCGTCAACCACGGCCAGTTCCGTACTGCACAAGTCCCGCCTCAATGCCGAGTCGGCGAGCTCCTTGGGCAAGAACTCGATAAAGGTACAGGTGGGCGAAACCGCCGCAAGATGCGCGGAAGCCGCAATACCGATTGCCGACTTCCAACAATGCGGAACGACTGCGAGACCCCGGTCGCGTGCATGAAGCCCCACGCGCTTGGCCTCAGTGAGACCTCCTACCCGGCCGACGTCCGGTTGGACGACATCGACGGCACGGGCATTCATGAACTCAAGAAACTCGAAACGGGTGTTCTGCCACTCGCCGAGCGCGATCTTGACGGGCGAGGCATGGCAAAGCTTTGCGTAGCCTTCCACGTCGTCGGATGGCAACGGAGTCTCGACGAAGTAGATGTCCTGGTCAGCAAACATCTCGATCGCCCGCAGCGCTTCCTTCCAGTCTGGCCAGGCGTAGGCGACGTCGACCATCAGTGTCATGTCGGGGCCCACCGCCTTGCGCACGTCTTGCACCATGCGGGCGCATTCCCGGTCGTCCGGGATTTGCAGCGAGTTGTGGGAGTAGGGCCCCTTCAGGCAGATCTCGAGTTTGGCCGCACGGAAGCCGAGCTTCTGGGCTGCTAGTGCACGCTCCCGCAGCACACGGCCATAGGTCTCGAGGTCGTCGCCCTCGGGGAGGAGCGAAGCATAGGGGACGATGTTGCGGTTGGTGGCGCCGCCCATCAGCTGCCAGCATGGCTTCTCCTCGATCTTGCCGACGAGATCCCACAGGGCCATGTCGAGGGCGCCGATCGCACAAATGCCGAGGCCACGGCGCCCGGTCATGGCGGAACCGCGGTACATCTTCTCCCAAAGGCCCTCGACGTCGCGCGGGTCTTCACCGATCAGCATCTCGGTGAGGCCGAGGCCCATGATGTGCGTTCCCGGCGCTTCGATCATCGCGCGCGCCACCCAGGGGTTGGTGTCGGTCTCGCCGATCCCTACATGGCCCTCGTTGTCATGGATCCGGACCACCAGATTGTCCTGCGCGGACGAGCAGGCATCGGCCCGGTAGTCGGGCACCAGCAGGACAAAGCATTCGACCTTGGTGATCTTCATGGGGATCCCTCTCCTCTATGGGCGGGCATGGTGGCCAGCCTTTGCAGTTCATCGATTGAATGATGGCAACGGATCCGGAGCCGCGTGCCCGTCTCGCGCCAAAGCGGCGGGGTGGTGCGGCAGAGGCCGGCTATCTCCACAGCGCAGCGACCCGCATACGCACAGCCGCCGTTGTTCTCCGCCGCCGGAAGTTCAGCCCTGCGTGGGGACTGCGGCTTCTTGAGCGGCGTGGGAACCGCCTCAAGCAGCGATTGCGTATAGGGATGGAAGGGTGGGGCGAACACCGCCTCGCGCGTGCCGATCTCCATGATTTCGCCGCGGAACAGTACGCAGACGCGGTCCGCCAGCATCCGCACGACCGCAAGATCGTGCGAGATGAACAGCATGGCGACTCCCAGTTCAGACTTGAGGCGCTGCAAAAGCTCGAGAATGCTGGCCTGGACGGAAACGTCGAGCGCCGAGAGCACCTCGTCGCAGAGCAGGAGGTCGGGCTCGGCGATGAGGGCGCGAGCAATCGCCACGCGCTGGCGCTCGCCACCCGAGAGCTGGTCCGGATAGCGCGCGGCATAGCCCGCATCAAGGCGGACCTCTGCAAGCGCTGCGATGACTTTCTCGGCCTTGCCTGCCTCCTGCTCCGGAAAGTAGAAAGCGAGGGGCCTTGCGAGGCTCCGCCCGATCGTGGCGCGCGGGTTGAGCGAAGCGTCCGGGTTCTGGAAAATGTACTGGACGAGGCGGCGCTGCTCCGGCTTCCTGTCCCGCACCAGCCCCTCGAGCGCCACCCCTCGGAGGCGGATCTCGCCATTGGCGGGAGCGAGCATGCCGGCGATAGCCCTTGCTAGCGTGGACTTGCCGCTTCCCGACTCTCCGACGAGCGCTACCGTCTCACGCTTGTTCACGCTTAGGTACACGTCCTTCAGCGCTTCGAAGCTGCGCTTGCCGGAGCCATAGCGCACGCTGAGACCCTCGACCGCCAGCAGCGGCTCGGCCTCCCTCTTCTGTGCTGCGGGCGGCAGGCCGGATGCCACGGGGTTTGTGTCAACGGGAAGCTCGCCGATCCGCCAGCAGGCCACTTCATGAGCGGGACCTGCGGGGCTCAGCGCCTGTACCTCCTCGAAGCAGCGCGGAAGAGCGAAGTCGCAACGTTGTGCGAACGGGCAGCCCTTCGGAAGGCTGTCCCGATGCAGCAGTCCGCGCAGCGGCTTGACGTTCCGGCCATCGCCGTCGATCCGTGGCAGTGCCCCAATCAGCCCGCGCGTATAGGGATGGCGAGGTTTGGAGAACAGCTCCACCGTCGGCGCGATCTCCACCATGTGACCGGCGTACATGACGCCGATCCGGTCCGCGATCTGCGATAGCAGCCCCAGATCATGGGTGACATAGAGCATCGACATGCCAAGCCGGCCGCGGAGGTCCACTAGCAGATCGACGATCTGCTCCTGCGTGGTGACATCGAGCCCCGTCGTCGGCTCGTCGAGCACAACGAAACGGGGCTCGCATGCTAGCGCCATCGCGATGCAGACGCGTTGCTGCTGGCCGCCCGAGAGCTGGTGCGGGTAGCGCCGCAGGAAGGTATCGTTACTAGGCAGTCCCACGAGCCCGAAGAGCTCGCGCGTCCTGCCTCCGGTGCTTCGTCCGTGCGCGGTGAGTATCTCCTCGATCTGCACTCCCACTCGCATGCCGGGGTTGAGGGCCGTGGTGGGGTTCTGCGGCACGAAGCTCACTTCTGCGCCGCGCAGCGCGTCGAGACCGGCGCGGTTGAGGCCCAGCACGTCCGTGCTGCCGAGCCTGATCCTGCCAGCGTCGGTCCTGAGCGATCCATGGCGAAAGCCGAGGAGTTGTAGCGCCACCGTGGACTTTCCGCAGCCCGACTCCCCGACGAGCCCTAGAACCTCGCCGCGGCGGACGTCGAAGCTGACGCCCTCTACCACGCGGCGCCACCCGAGGCCCTGCCGGTAGGAGACGGAAAGATCCGACACCTGGAGGAGGACGTCGCTCATCGGGTCCCCAGTTTCACTGTTCTGCCGAGTACCCGTGCCAGGCCCTCAGTGAACAGGTTCAATCCTACGACGAGCGAGGCGAGCGCGAGCCCTGGGCCGAGAACGGTCGCCGGCGAGACGATGATCAGCGCCCGGTTCTCGCTGATCATCAGGCCCCATTCGGGCGTGGGCGGACGCAAGCCGAAGCCCAGGAAGCCGAGCGAGCCGATGAGTACTGGAGCATAGCCCGCCCGGAGTGCGAACTCGACGAGGAGCACGCTCGTGGCGTTCGGTAGAAGCTCCCAGCGCATGACCGACCAGGCCTTCTCCCCTCTGAGGCGCGCTACTGTAACGTAATCACGCGTCGCAATGTCGATTGCCGCGGCTCTAGCCATGCGCGCGATGCGTGGCGCATAGACCAGGGCCACGACCATGACGATGAGGAAGGGGTTTCCCGAATACTCCGTGCCGGCCGCCGCGATGGCGATGAGCGCCAGGACGAGAAAGGGAATGCTGATCAGCGCCTCCAGCACGCGCTGCATGATCTCGTCCACCCAGCCCCCGACATAGCCAGAGAGCAGCCCCAAGATGGCGCCAACCACGGTACCGAGCAGCGTGCCGGCAAGAGACAGCGAGATAACGATCCAGCTGCCGTGGACGACGCGGCTGAACACGTCGCGGCCAAGTTGGTCGATGCCGAAGGGATGAGCAAGGCTCATGCCGGAGAGCGGCGCCCCGGCGCCCATCTGGGAATAGCCATAGGGCGCCCAGTATGGCCCGGTGACGGCGACCGCCAGGTGAGTGAGGAGGATGATGCTGCCGATTCTGAAGCTCAGCGGCATCTGCTGCCACAGGGATAGCCAGTTCCGTTTCTGTTGCGGCGGTGCCGTGATGCCAATGTCAATATCGCTCATGGCTCAGTTCGTCCTCAGCCGCGGGTTGAGGAGGATGGCGCCAATGTCCGCCACTAGGTTTGCACCGACATAGACGAGGGCAGCGATCATAACCGTGGCCTCAATCACCGGTAGGTCGCGCAGCTGCAGGGAATCGACCAGCAGCGTCCCAAAGCCTGGGTAGGAGAACACCTTCTCCACCACTACCACACCGCCGATAAGATATGCGAGGTTCAGCGCCGTGACGTTGAGGGTTGGCACCAGTGCATTGGGGAGGGCATGACGCAGCAGCACCCGCAACCGTGACAGGCCTTTCAATTCCGCCATCCGGACATAGTCCGAGTCGAGTACCTCGATCAGGTTGTCGCGTAGCATGCGCACTGCGTAGACGGCCATAACGATCGCCAGCGTCAGGGCCGGCAGTGTCATCGCACTCATGTACTCTGCGAAGCTTGAGCTTTCGTCGACCAGGGAAATGGCCGGCAGCACCGGGATCCACAGTACGAACATCAGCAGAAGTATTGTGGCGAGCAGGAAATCTGGCATGGAGAGCAGGACCAGGGTCACGACTGACAGCGCCTGGTCAGCCGCACGGTCGCGGTTCAGCGCTTGGATGACGGCGGGAATGATGGTGAGCGGCAGATAGAGCACGAAAGCATAGAGCGACAGAGCCAGGGTATTGAAGATACGCGGTGCCAGGATTTCGGAAACTGAGCGGTTGGAGACAAGCGATTGACCGAAATCACCTGTCAGAAGACCGCCCAGCCAGGTGAGGTAACGGACGAGGACGGGTTGGTTGAGGCCAAGCTGTTCGCGCAGCACTTGGAGCGAATCCGGGGTCGCGTCACGGCCGAGGATCCGCGTGGCGACGTCGCCCGGCAGAACCTCAAGAACGAAGAACACGAAGGCTGAGACGAGCAGCAGAGTCGCGGCCGAGAGCAGCAGGCGCCGGGTGATCAACAGCCAGATCTGCAATCATGCCTCCAAGGGATGAGCGGGGCGAGGCGGCCTCGCCCCGCTGTGTCCATCAGTTGCGGACCAGCTGTTTTACTTGCAGCTCAGGTTCTCGAAGTTGAGGTTGAAGTTCTGCGCCCGTGGCTCGTAGCCTTCGCAACCCTTGCGCAGCGCCAACACTTGATGGACGAACATGGGTAGGATGAGCCCCCCTTCTGACGCCAGAAGCTGGCCTACCTGCTGGAACAGCTTGTTACGTTCGGCCTCGTCCACGGTTGTGTTGGCCTTCTGCAGCAGGGCATCGTAATCCGGACGCTCCCACCGTGTCTCTTTCCACTTGGCATTCTGCGTGTAGGCGACAGCGAGGCCTTCGCCCGGCGGCCGCATTGACCACGCCGAGGTGACAATCGGCTTCTTCAGCCAGACATCATCCCAGTAGCTTTCGGCAGGGGTCACCACGACGTTGATGTCGAATCCCGCAGGTTTGGCCATTTCGGCAAAGACCTGCGCCATGCGTACCATACCAGGCACGCCCTCGGCGGTATAGAGGTCGAACTTCAGTCCGTCATTGTGGCCTGCCTCGGCCAGAAGCTGCTTTGCTTTCTCGATGTCCTGCTTCGGCGCTTCCTTGGTGAAGGACGCAGGGTTGCTGACCGGCACCGGGTTATCTGCGCCCGGCTGGCCGAAACCCAGCAGCACGGTGTCGACCATCGCCTGGCGGTCGACGACCAGCTTTAGCGCCTCCCGGACCTTGACGTTGTCAAAGGGCGGCGTGTCTACCCACATCGAGACCGTCATCGAGTTTGAAGCGCCGGTTTCCAGCAACTGCACATTGGGATCGTCCTTGACGGAGGCGATTACGGCGGGATCGACGTTAAGCATCAGGTCGACTTGACCCGCCTTCATAGCAGTGACGGCCGCTACCGCTTCCTGGGCCACGGTGATCCTCAGGCATTCGGCCTTGGGCTTTCCGGTATCCCAGTAATTCGGATTCTTGCGCAGGATTCGCACCGGAGCGTTTGGTGTAAACTGCTCCTGCATGAAAGGCCCGGTGCCGTCGCCTTTCAGGCGTAAGTCGTCCGCCTTGGCGCCGTCCGGCACGATGTTGGTGAACTTGTTGGAGATCAGAACCGGCAGTTGGACGACCGGCTGCTTGGTGGTGAACACCACGGTCTGGGCATCGGGCGCGGTAATGCCGTCGGGATCGAGGAACTCGAGGACAGCGCGGGCGCCCGAGCCAGTCTTCTCGTCGAGAAGCCGCTTGAAGGTGTACACGACATCGGCGGAGGAGAAGTCCTTGCCCGAATGGAACTTGACGCCGGAGCGCAGCTTGAAGGTCCATGTCAGGCCATCGGGCGACACCGACCATTCGGTCGCGAGCTCGGGGAGCACATTGAAATTGTCATCGATGTCGACGAGGCGGTTGTACACGGCGAAGGTGTGGTATGCGTCGTCACCCGAGTGCATGTCGGCGGGGTCCATCGACTGCTTCTCGCCGCTCCACTCATAACCCAGGATCTTCACGCACTCGTCGCCCGCCGCAGCAAGTGCGGGCGTGGCTGCGGCAAGTCCGATCACGGCAACAGCCGCGCCAGACAACCATCTGTTCACTTTCATTGGCGTTTTCCTCCAGTTATTTTCTTATCCGAGCACGAATTCCGAAATGCCGGACATTTGTGCAGCTTGCCAGACGGAATTTGAACTGCAATGGATTGACAGTCAAGTGAACTTGGCTGGAGTCCGCGGTAGATTGGGAGCGCGAATGGCAAAGATCAGGCTCAACGGTATGACGTGGGACCATCGCCGCGCTGTCGACCCGCTGCTCGCGATGCAGCAAGCATTTGAGCGGGAATGCCCGGATATCGAAATCGCGTGGCACGCCCGCTCGCTGAGCGGCTTCGAATGCACGCCCATCGATGAGTTGGCCAGTGAATACGACCTGATCGTGCTCGATCATCCCTTCATGGGTTTCGCTGCGCGGAGCGGTTGCCTTCTTGAGCTTGACTCGCTTGGGCTCGCAGATGGCGATTTCGTCGGGCCTTCGCTTGCGACCTACCGCATGGAGGGGAAGCTCTGGGCGGTTCCGATCGATGCGGCCTGCCAAGTTGCGGTGTCGCGCCCCGATCTCATGGCGCGGATCGGAGCGGCGCCGCCGCGCGACTGGTTGGAACTCATCCGGCTCGCTCAGGTGTCCAAGGGGCAGGGCCTCCGCCTAGCGATCGGCCTCAAGGGTGTCCACAGCCTCATGACGTTCTTTACCCTCATGGCCAATCTCGGGACGCCCTGCGCCATACAGCAGGACGCTGCACTCTTCGAGCCAGCGGCGGCGCGGTATGCGCTGGGCCTGATGCGCGATCTCCTCTCCGGCTGCCCACCTGAGGTGCTGGACTGGAATAGCATCGCGCTGCATGACCAAATGGCGTCAAGGAGCGATCTGGTGTTCTGCCCGGCGGTCTATTGCTATGCCACCTATGCTGAAGCGGACCACGTCCATTCACTTCGCTTTCATGATTTTCCGGGGCCTTCGGGGCCGCGCGGCTCGACCATCGGCGGTACCGGGCTCGCGGTCTCGGCGGCGAGTTACCAGCGCGAGGCGGCGCTCGCTTATGCCCGTTTCGCGGCGAGGCTATCGACCCAGACGGGGTTTGCGCATCATCACGGACAGCCGGCGCGGCGCGAGTGCTGGGAAGACGAGGCGATCAACGCGCGCTTCGGCGGCTGCTACCACGACACGCGCGCCACCATCGAGCAATGCTGGATCAGGCCGCGCTATGATGGTTACCTCGCCTTCCAGGAGACGGGTGGCGACCTGATCGAGTCACATCTGCGCGGAGCGCTGAGCGAGGACTATCTGCTCGACCGGCTGGCGCGCCTGCACGTCGGCGCGTCGACCTAGCCCAGCCGGCGCGACAGGCGTTCGGCTGCGGCCGTTACGCTGGTGATGAGGCGGTCGCGATCTGGCTTCGTCAGACGTTGTTCCGGCACCACAACGCTGATCGCTGCGATGCAGCGGCCGGAAGCGTCGACGATGGGTGCGGCGATGCATCCGGCATGTTCATTCGCCTCGTTCAGCTCGGTGGCATACCCGAGTCGCCTGGACTTGCGGATCTGCGCGATGAGCTTGCTCACGTCCATGATCGCCTTGTCCGTGGGCGACTGGCGGATGGTGGCCTTGAGGAGTTGCTCCAGTTCTTCGTCCGGCTGGTCCGACACCAGAAGCCGCCCCGCTGCCGCCCAGTTCACCGGTACGCGCGTTCCGACATTGCTGATGATCCGCAGGTGCCCGCGGCCTTCCTCCTTGAGGACCACCATCATCATCTGGTTGTCGAGCACTGAGAGCTGCGTCGTCTCGCCTGTCTCGTCGCGCAGTTCCTCGACGATCTGGGCGCCGTCGCGAAGGAGATCGACGTGGTTCCGGTAGGCCATTCCCAGCTCGTAGAGCTTCCGGCCGATGAATAGTCCAGCACCTCGGCTGGCCGGGGCGACATAGTCGGCGTCACTCAGCGTGCGCACCAGTTCATAGGCGGTCGATTTCGGAATGCCGAGTTCCGCGATGATTTGTGCGACGGTTACCGGCCCGCCCCGCACCAGCATCAGCGAGAGTATGTCCATCGCCCGCCTCACGCTGCGCGATCCCTCGCCGCCCTCGTCTCCCGGCGCCTGTGTCAGTTTCCGCTTGCGGGGCCGCTCCGAAGTCATTGTGTCCATGTTCATTTCCGATATTCTAGACATTGGCCCACCATTTTGAAATAACGAGTTCGGCCTTTTGGGGAGGCAAGGGACCGCATGAGGATCACCGATGTCGAGGTCATCGAACTGCGCGTTCCGGGCTGGACCGGGGAGACCTTCGACGGCTCCTATGACAATTGCCTGGTCCTTGTCCACACCGACGAGGGTCTGACCGGCATCGCCGAAGTGGACAGCGTGCCCGCAGTCATCCGGGCGATAGTCGAGGCGCCGCGCTCGCACACCCACGCCATGGGACTGAAGCAGGTGCTGCTCGGCACCGATCCCTCGGACGTTGAGGGCCTGTGGGAAAGGATGTACGATTTGACGAGCTATTACGGCCGGCGCGGCGTCGTGATCCACGCCATCTCGGCCGTCGACATCGCGCTTTGGGACCTGCGCGGCAAGGCTCTCGGCAAGAGTGTCGGCCATCTCCTAGGCGAGCGCCGGCGCGATCGTGTGCTGGCTTACGGCACCGTTTATCCGCTCGGAAAAGAACCGGACGAGGTCCGGAAGAACATCGACCGTGGGTTGGCGCTGGGACTCAGGGCCATCAAGATCGTCGCCGATCCCTTCTGGCGCAAAGACATCGATAAGACGGCGCGCCTTATCCGCACCGCGCGCGAGCATGTGGGACGGGACATCCGCCTGATGGTCGACGCCGCCACGGCCTGGTCGGTGGCGGAGGAGGGGCTGCCGCTGATGCCGATCTTCAAGGAGAATGACTTCAGCTGGGTGGAAGCGCCGCTCCCCATTGACGATCTGGACGGGCATGCGCGTTTCCAGGGCTTCGGCATCCCGATCGGCGGCGGCGATCTCGGTCTCACCACCCGCTTCGAATACGAAGAGGCGTTCCGGCGCGGCCGGATCGACATCGCGCAACCCGACGTCACCATGGCCGGCGGGCTGACGGAGTTGATGCGGATATCGGCCCTGGCGAAGGGTCTCGGGCGCCGCGTCGTCACCCACGGCTACAAGTCGAACATCACCATCGCGGCCAACCTCGCCTTTCTGTCGCAACACTGGATGGACGAGCCACTGGAGTATTCGACCAGCCAGTCGCCTATACGCTGGACGCTCGCCAACGAGGCGTTTCCGATCGGTCCCGACGGGCGCGTTGCGGTGCCGGACAGGCCGGGGCTCGGCGTGTCCCTCAATCCGGAAACCGTCAGCAGATTCACCGTCGCGAGATGAGGGCAGCAGATGACCAGCCGTATCGCACGCATTGAAGTGATCCCCGTCTATTCGCCAGCAAACTCCGCCAACGACCTTGATGGCACGGCCGATACAGTGATCGTCAAGGTCCATGACGAGGACGGCCGCTACGGCTTCGGCGAGGCGGATGCGCCGCCCTCCGTGGTCAAGGCCTTCATTGAGATGCCGACCGCCCATCTGTGGAGCCGCAGTGCCGGCGAGATCCTTATCGGCGAGGACCCCGTCGAGATAGCGAGCCTCTGGCAGAAGCTCTATGACGGCACCTTCTGGCCCGGCCGCCGCGGCCTCGGCATCCATGCGCTCTCGGCAATCGACATCGCGCTCCACGATCTTGCCGGAAAGCAGCTGGGGCTTCCGGCCTACAAGTTGATGGGTGGCGCGCGGCGGGAAAAGCTTCGTCCCTATTGCACGATCTACCCTGGTCTCGCCCAGGGCCGAAGTGTGGGCGAACTCATGACGGAGATCGGCCGCCAGTTCGAAGCGGCGCTCAAGGTAGGCTTTCGGGCGGTCAAGATGGAAGTCCTGTTCTATGACCTCGTCAGCGACCGCGAGCTTGTGCGGCTGATCGGCCAGGGCCGCCGCATGCTGGGCGAGGACATCCTGATGGCCATTGATTTCGGTTACCGCTGGCACAATTGGCATGACGCGCTGTCCGTCCTCGAGAGGATTGCCGAGCATGACATCTTCTTCGCCGAGGCAACGCTCCAACATGACGACATTGAAGGTCACGCGCGGCTTTCTGAGCGGAGCGTCATCCGTATCTGCGGCGGCGAGGCAGCTGCCACCCGATTCGAGATCCGCGAATGGATCACCGCGGGCAAGGTCGGTGTTGTACAGCCCAACATCGGTCGTGGCGGCGGTCTCACCGAGATCCGGCGTATCGCGGATTTCTGCGAATTGATGGGAGCTGAGGTCGTCCCGCATGGCTGGAAGACAGGTATCACTTCCGCCGTTGGCCGCCACTTCCAGGCGGCGTGCCCTGCGGCGCCGGTCTTCGAATACGTATCTCCACATGTGTTCGACAGTCCCATGCGGCGCGAACTGGTATCGCCCGAGCCGGCCGTAGTGGAGGGCTTCATGGCGCTACCGGAGGGACCTGGTCTCGGCATTGAACTGAACGAGGAATTGGTAAGGCTGTGGCAACGCGAAGTGTGACGCCGCGTGCCGCGGATCGCTGTGATTGCAAGCCTACCATCTGTGTTGTGCGACCGATTATCTGAATTCAGGAGCGGCAAATATCTTGACTACAACGAGACGCTCATGATGCGGTGGGACGGCGCGGTACGTCCCTGTGAAGTCAAATGAATTCTTGACGCTTCCACTCCACCGGAAACGGCTGCATCGCCCTTGCCATCATCAGCCCCTCTGGATGCCGCCCTGCCAAAATCGCCTCCACGATCTCCGGCGCGAGCAGCGTCATGCGCAGCACCCGGCTGACGTAGGATGAGTTGATGTTCTCGGCGTCAGCGATTTCCTCGATGGTAGCGAAGTCGCTGGTCTCCAGCAGCCTTCGCCACCGGAAGCCGCGCGCTAGGGCCTTGAGCAGGGCGCTATCGATCCGTACCCTTGGTGCCGGCGTCGACGCGGTGCCGTCCGGCGTGATGACAAGCTTCCGTCCGCCACGCTTGCGGATGGCGAACGGCACCGTGACGGTCACGGTCTGATCATTCATGCCGCCTCCCTCCGGCTCTTGCCAGTCATGATGCCGACCTGAGCCACCATCTGCGCCAGCCCCTTGTCCCGGAACATCAGCTTCAGCCCGTCAGCGCCGATGTCCACGCGCTCAATCAGCAACTGGATGATGCGCGCCTGCTCGGCGGGGAAGAGTTCCGTCCACAGCGGATCAAGAGCCGCCAGCGCCGCGCGCACCTTGTCCTCGGCCAATCCTTCACATTCGGGCTGGGCGGCGCGCCACGTGGCCACGACCACCTCCGGCGCGCGCAGCATGCCGCGAATCTGGTCGATGACGGCGGCCTCGATTTCGGCGGCGGGAACACGCGCGACGGCGCATTTGCCAGCGCCATGCTTCAGGACCGTCTGGCTGACATAGTAGCGGTAGAGCCTGTCGCCCTTGCGGGTGTGGGTCGGTGAGAAGGCAGCGCCGTCCGGTCCGAAAAGAAGACCTTTCAGTAGGGCTGGCGTCTCGGCGCGCGTATTGCTGGCGCGGAGGCGGGGGCTTTGTTGCAGGATGGACTGAACCTGTTCCCATGTCCGCTGGTCGATCAGACGCTCGTGCTCTCCAGCATAGCCGGTGCCCTTGTGGACAGCTTCCCCAATGTAGGCGCGGTTGTTCAGCATCCGGTAGAGGAAGTTCTTGCTCATGGCATTGCCGCGCGGCGTGCGGATGCCTCTTCTCGCAACCTCCCGCGCAAGTTCTGTGGCGGAGCCAATCTCCAGGAAGCGGGAGAAGATCCAGCGGATATTCTTCGCCTCCGCCTCGTCGATAACCAGTTTCCTATCCTTCGGCTTGTAGCCGTAGGGCGGAGTGCCGCCCATGAAGATGCCCTTCATCCGACTGGCCTTGACCTTGTCGCGAATACGCTCGGCCGTCACCTCGCGCTCGAACTGCGCGAAGGACAGCAGGATGTTGAGGGTGAGGCGGCCCATGGACGTGGTGGTGTTGAAGCTCTGGGTGACAGACACGAAGGTGACGTTGTTGCGGTCGAAGACTTCCACCAGCTTGGAAAAGTCCATCAAAGAGCGCGACAGGCGGTCGATCTTGTAGACCACCACCACATCGATCAAGCCGTCCTCGATGTCGGAGAGAAGCCGCTGGAGGGCAGGGCGCTCCAGCGTGCCGCCGGAGATACCGCCGTCATCATACTGGTCGCGCACCACGACCCAGCCTTCTGAGCGTTGGCTCGCGATATAGGCCTCGCAGGCCTCGCGCTGCGCGTCGAGCGAATTGAATTCCTGCTCCAAGCCTTCCTCGGAGGATTTGCGAGTGTACACGGCGCAGCGGAGCTTGCGGGTAGCTGGCTTGTTCATGCTTGCTTCCTCGCCCCAGACTTGATGCCGAAAAAGGTCAGCCCATTCCATTGCGTGCCCGTAATGGCGCGCGCAATCGCGGAGAGCGACTTGTAAGGCCGCCCCTGATATTCGAAGTCGTCATCTCGCACCGTGACGCAGTGCTCGACGCCCTGATATTCGCGGATGAGCCGCGTTCCGGCGATGGGCCGCATGTCAGCGCGCGTCTGCCGCTTCGCCTTGCTGCCGCCGTCCAATTCCTCGCCGAGTTTTTCCAGCCGCCGCACCGTCTCCGGCTTCAGGCCGCCATAAGCGAGTTCCTGGATCCGGTAGGCGAGGCGGCTTTCAAGGTAGCGGCGGTTGAATGCCGGGGGCTCGCTCTCGAATAATTGCCGCCATTGCTCCTTGAGTTGTGGCGTCGGGGTGGTCTTCAGCGCCGTCAATCTTGCTAGTATTGCGTCCGTCATCGAGTCATGCCTCCTGAGTTGCGGGTTGCATGACCGCTCTGGTGCGCCTCTAAGTCGACGGAACATTCTCCCCGGTCAGCAGATAACTCACTGGACTTGTTGGCATTTAGACGAATGAGGCCGGCCGCGAGCAGGCGGCCGAGTTCAGCCAGCCTTTCAGCGGGCGTCATGCGGGCGGGGTCGAGAGGGTTCGGGCTTTTCATCTGTCGGGCGCTGCTGCTTGTGTACACACAGACCGAAAAGCCAGCTTGGACCCCGGGTTGGGACACGGCAGACGAGGAGATGTGGAAAACGGAACAATCCGCGAACATTTCTCTTGCGGCCAAGCTTCAACCTCCCGATCATCGAAGGTTGATGTCTCCAAACTGGTGAGGTGGGTTCGTGCCGCGCAAGTCGCTCCCCGTTGGTCCCCATGCCCTAGCAGTGCTTGAAGGCGCCCGGATTGATCTGGCCCGCGCGGTCCTTGTCGTGAGGGACGGCGAGAACGAACCTAATTTTGGGCTGCCAGAGGTGCCACATGCACCGGCGAGCGGTGAAGAGGCCGATGCCATTCGGACAAAGATCACGGAGATGCTATCCGAATTCGCTGCGGACGAACTGCAGCCGGCAGAGCAGCGCTGTCGCAGGATACGGTCCTTGGCGGAGGGAAAGGGCGTCACCTCCCTCGCCACGATTGCCGGGAAGCAGTTGAGCCCTTCGCAGTCGGATGAACTCGACAAGCAGCCCGATCACCTGTGCCGCAGTATCTGGGTGTTTCTCAACGCGCGTCAGACCTTCGAGGACGCCGAGAGTTTCTATTTCGCGCGACAGTTCCGCGACTATGGAAAGATGTATGACGCCTTCGAGGTCGAGCTTGAGAAGGCAGCGTTTCTTCATGCCGCGTCGGTCGATGAAACTGCGCTGGCCGCGAGGATCACGAAGGTACTGCAGCTCAAGAAGAACTGCACCGTGAAGGCGCTCGACTTGCCACCGACTGCTGCTCATCCCGCTTCGATCATGCTGATCGTGCGTCACGGCGGACCGCTTTCAAGTGTCTACGATCATCGCGACGATGGGCGGAGAGGAACCATCTATTTCCGTCCTCCCAACGAGGCTACCCTTATCTATACGCCATCCCTGAGGCAGATCGAGGTCTGCGCCGACAGTCCGGCGGTTCGGCAGGAAGTTGCGGGGTCGTTTGCCGACGTGGCTCTCGGTCACAATGTTTCCGAGAAGCCGCTGAACTGGAAGCACTACAATCTGTCGAGGTTCCGCTCGTCGTTGCGCCTCGAGACGCCGCATATTCCCGGCTACGAGATCAAGTTCGCCCGTGTTCTCGAAGCCGAGATCCGTCTTGGGAACTGGAAGCGGAAGCTGCTTCTCAAGGTGGCTATCGACGATGATATCGAGGAAGTTGCCGAAACCTTCCTCAAACCGAACAACGTCTTCCGGCGGGCGGACGGCTTCAGCCGCATCAGCATCGCCGTCGCCTACAACCGCGGCGGGGATGACAAGGAACGCACGCTTAACATCACCATATCGGGATCGAAGAGTTGCAATCTGCAGAGCAACAGGGATCCCGAGGAGCGCAATCTCGGTTTTGCACTTCTCAAGGAGTGGGGAATTCTCAGTGCCTTCGAGCAAATAGACACCACCGACATTCGTGCGATGTTCCCGAACCTGGTGAGGCTCCACGACAGGTCGGATGACACGTTGAGCGGAGCGGACCTCCGTGAGCTTGGCCTTGATCCTGACCGCTTGATAAGGGGTGGTCTGCTTGGCCGCTGCGGCCGGCAGGACATTGTCTTGCTCGAAAGTGAGGGTTTTGACTGGGAAGCGGAGATAAAGCCATCGACGACAGAAGGAATGGTTCGTGCCGTCGGTTCCTTTGGGGAGGATGCAGGCAGGATCCCTTCCGCCGACGTGGAGCTTTTCGAAATCAACCGCCGGTACCTGCATGAGACCCTGCTGGGCACCATCAAGCCGCTGCTGACCAAGAGTGCCTCACAGGTTATTGACACCGACCTGACGCTTGCGGGCACCATTGCGATCGACGGCACTGACGCGCCCGTTTATCTCGCGCGCCGCCTGGATGACGTGACTGTCATCGGAAACCTGGATCTCGCTCTTCGCTCACGCCACAGGGCAGGGCCGGGCGTTGTGCTGTCTTCCAGCGCGGAGGCACCTATCTGCCTCGGTCCGAATGTCGTTGTACCGATTCTGTCGAATCTGTCGCCCGCCGGCACGGAGCCGATAGTATCGCGGGACGGGATAGAGCTTGCCTATCGCAGCAATTCATCGCTTGCGCGGGGCGGTTCCATACCGCGGGTCATTCGCTCCGATACTCAACTGGCTACACTGCACGTTCCGGGCAAGGACCCTCTGTCACTGACGGGCAATGATCAGGCCACAATCTTCGAACGTCTGGCGAACGCTCATAATTCTGGCAGCCAGGACATGCATGTGAAGGATGTCATGAAAGGGTTCACGGCCCGAAGCCCGCAGCAGGCGTTCCGCTCGCAAATCTGGGACAGTATCTACGGCTTCTATATCGGAAAGGGAGCGAAGCGGGGCTATTGGCGCCTTATTGTCTAAAGAATTCAGGTCTCTAGCCCGTCTAACAAGCGTCTAACATACGGCGCGGGACGGTCTAACGAATCCCGGCTTACTGGAGGTGCTCCATAGCAGAGGAGCACTTCCATGCCGACTCCCTTCCCCTCGCACCGCGCAGCCACCACGAGCTGGAGCGGTGGTCCGAGTCCGAAGCCCCCGTCTTCTGGCGGCGAGTGGCGCTGCACGCAATGCGACAAGCTGCTTGGCGTCTGCCGTGACGGCCAGATGCACCTGCGCTTCGCCCGCGGCCATGAATATTTCGTGGGCTTCCCGGTCGTAGCGACCTGTCGCGGCTGCGGCACGCTGAACAAGGCGGAAGCCCCGGTGCGCTGAGACTCACCTCAAGCCAAATCCAAAATCCCAAATCGCAGAGACGCACGACGTCCTGACCTGGCCAAGAGAAGGCGCCGGACGCCTGGCCGCAAGGCAGGCGTCCGATGTCTCTCGCGTGGAACGCGATCCGTGACAATCTCGTCCATTCCTCCCGTGCTCTCACCTTCCAGCGTCGCTTCGACCTCATCCGGCAGAAGTCTGCGATCATCGCGCCGTTTCGCGATCCTGCGGCGCTGCTCGATATGCTCCACCGCCGGTCTGGCAGTGCAGATGACAAGAACGAGTGCCTCAAGGCGCTCGTGCGGGAAGCCCAAGGTCGCGGCCCCGAAGCCGACACTGCGCTCACCTTGTTGCTGCTCGCGATGTGGCCGGGGCTCGATGCCGTCCGGCGGCGGTCTCTCGGACTCAGACTTGGGACAACCTCCGACATCACATCCGAAATCCTTTCCCGCGCCACGGAAGCACTCCGCGGGCTGGATCTTGGCCGCGTGAAACGGATCGCGGCGACTGTCATCCAGAACATCCAGCGGGACATGATCCGTGCGTGCCGCGGCGAAGCCCGTCGCCAGCGCGTCACTTCCAGCACCGTTCCCGAGGATCTGCCCGACCCCCGTGAAGCACGCCGTGATCACCTGGGCGCCAGCCTTCTGCATGCGGATGTTGAAAAGATCATCGGGGAGGACGCGTTCCTGGTCATTCGCGTTGCGGTGCAGGGCTTCACCCAGGCCGAAGTCGCCGTGGAACTCGGTATTTCCGAAGAGGCCACACGCAAGCGCTATCAGCGCGCAGCGCCGAAGCTCCGCAAGGCCTTCGGAGAAAATGCGTGAGCCCCTGTCCCATTCGGCGAAGGCGCCCGGCTTTTCCAATTCAGACGCCCCGTTGCGTCCCACTCAAATGGAAAGCCTGCCGATATGAACCCTTCCCCCGAACACCTTTCCGGAGAGCTGCGGCGCCTCCCCGGCCTCTACCGCCGCTGGGAACTGACTGAAGTTCTCGAGCAGCACCGCAACTGCCAGATCGAGGACGCCGGCGCTCACGCAGACGGAACCCCGCTCGTGGCCGTGTTCTTCGGCGAGCCTGACGCCGGCTCTTCTGCCGGCAGGCTCTCAGATGACTATCCGGACCGCCTCGTGCGCACACCCATCGGCGAGATTGCAGCACTTCCTGCGGGCGAACTGGCCCGCCTTCAGCGTGAGGTGGACGAGACGCTGCGCAAGGCGAAGCTCGCGGCTGCATGGCTCGATGGGGCGCTGTCCCTGCGTTATTCCGCCAGAGCCCATCAGGCACGCGCCGCGGAACTCAAGGATACGGGAACCGTCCGCTTCGATGACAACGGCGTCACGGTCGTGGCCGACCTCCCGAAGAAAATCGATTGGGATCAGGACGCCCTCAGCGGAGTTGTGGAACTCCTGACCGCTGAAGGCGAAGACCCCCGTCATTATGTGGAAATCACCTTCAAGGTCTCCGAGTGCAGATACGCAGCCTGGCCGCCGCAAATTCGCAGGGTGTTCGAACCGGCGCGCACGGTCCGCACGGGCAAGGAGTCCTTCCAGCTGATGGCAGGTGACGCGTGAGCGTCCCCGCTATCATCGAACAGGCCGGCTCCAGCCTGCCACAGCTCGTGGACCATGCGGCGGCGGCCCTGGCCAATGCCCGGTCCGCCGCAGAGGTGCTCGAGGCCAAGGATTATGCTGCCTTCGCCTACGATACCGCGAAGCGCGCGGCCCGGCTGGCCAAGGCCAAGGGTGCACACGATGAGCTGATTGCCGCTGCGCACCGGGCCCAGGCTGATGCCCTCGAAATCGAGGCGCAGGCCAAGCGCCGCCTCGCCGACGAATACGACAGCGCCCAGGAACTGGGCGATGTCCAGGCTCACGGGCGTCCGAAAAACCTTCCAGACGGGAAGGATTTCCAGCCGGTGACCGCTGCTGATCTCGGCCTCTCTCACAAGGACATCCACGAAGCCCGCGTGCTGCGGGATGCCGAGAATGCCGATCCGGGAGTCGTGCGCCGCACGCTCGATGAAAGACTGGCCCGGGGCGAGGAACCGACTCGGACGGCGCTGCGCAAGATGGTCGTCGACGCGGCCATGCGGGGACTGCGTCCCCAGCGCAAGGCCAGCCGGCGGAACCCGCTCTACGTCCCGCCAACGCCGGAACAGGCAGCCTGGCAGCATGTCACCGGCACGTTCCGCGCCTTCGCCGAATGGGCCACGGACGACAACCTTGCCATCGCCCGCGAAGGCATGCGTGAGGCCAGGGCGGGTCCGTTTCACCACCTCGACGTCAAGGCCATCGCCCAGGGGGCGGAATGTTTCATCAAAATCAAGGAGTGGTTCGATGCTTGATCATCAGTCAGCGGCATTTGCCGAGCGCGTCTGGGACGTTGCGTCCCAGCTTGGCAACAATGCCCCGAAAATCGCCGATGACATCATGGAGGCCGCTTTCCCGCTGACCTGTTCGCAGGCCCGCGCGGAAGGGGCGATGCGGATGCTGCGCACCGGGATCATTTCCGAGGTGAAGCGGATCCTGCGCAACCGCCGGGACCTGGAGCGCCAGACGGATTTTGCCGACCGGTGCGACGCCTTTGCGCCCCTCGTCAGCGATCTGCGCTCGAAGTCGTACTTCGTCGAAAGCGCCCAAGAATACGTCGCGGTCCCTGATCTCATCGCGGAGCCCGACCTCCTCGACGACGCGCGCCGGTTCATGCGGCGCAAGGGACTGGAATGCCTGGCCGAGGCCAATCGCCTCGATGCGCTCTACACGGCCGTGACCGGCAACCTGGCCGATGGCGAGCTGACCGGTGAGGTGCTGGCATGACCGGCAAGCTCCCCATCATCTCCGTCGAACAGTGTCTGGCAGAGCGCCGGGACATCGTTGTCCGCATCTTTGGAAAGAAGGGTGCCGGCAAGACCTCCCGGATCTCGGGATTGGCGAGTTCGCTGCCGCCCATCGTGTTTCTGCCACTCGACGCCGATGACGAGTCATCCGAGCCGGAGGTGCGCTCATGATGCGGGGCCTTCCCATCATCTCCGCCGAGCAGCGCCTTGCCGAGCATCGTGGCGTCAAGGCCGCCATCTTCGGCAAGCCGGGCTCAGGCAAGACCTGGCTGCTGAGGACACTGATGAGCAGCACCACGCTGTTCTTCGATCTTGAGGCGGGCGACCTGGCGATCGGCGATCTTGCCATCGACACGATCCGCCCGCGCACATGGCAGGAATGCCGGGACTTCGCCGCCTTCATCGGCGGGCCGAACCCGGCGCTCCGCGACGACCAGCCCTATAGTCAGGCGCATTACGACGCGGTCTGCCAGAAGTTCGGCGACCCCCGTGCGCTTGATCGCTACGAGACGGTGTTCATCGACTCCGTCACCGTCGCGGGCCGTCTCTGCTTCCAGTGGTGCGGCGGGCAGCCCGAGGCTGTCTCCGACAAGACCGGCAAGCCCGATCTTCGGGGCACCTACGGCCTGCATGGCCGCGAGATGATCGCCTGGCTCGTCCACCTCCAGCACACCCGCGCCAAGAACATCGTCTTCGTCGGCGTGCTCGACGAGAAGCTCGATGACTTCAACCGCAAGATCTACGTGCCCCAGATCGAGGGCACGAAGACCGGGCTCGAACTGCCCGGGATCGTCGATGAGGTCCTGACCCTCACCGAGATCAAGGACGAGGAAGGCAAGTCCTACCGCGCCTTCGTCTGCCACACGTTCAACCCATACGGCCTTCCCGCGAAGGACCGTTCGGGCCGCCTCGACATGATCGAGGAGCCCCATCTCGGCCGCCTGTTCGCGAAGATCGGCGGCCCCGCGAAACCGGCAACCGGGAGGGTGGAGTTTGGCCGCCCCGCCTCACCGGCTGCCGCCCCCCTCAACCATCAAATGACGACAGAGGAGTAAGCCACCATGACCAATGCGTGGAACGATTTCAATGACGCCCGGCAGAATACCAACCTGATCCCGAAGGGCACCATCGCCAAGGTTCGCCTCACGATCCGCCCCGGCGGCTTCAGCGATCCGGCGCAGGGCTGGACCGGAGGCTACGCCAAGCGAGGCGCCAGCGGCGCAGTGTATCTGGATGTCGAGTACACGGTGCTCGAGGGCCAGTACGCGAAGCGCAAGATCTGGTCGATGATCGGGCTCTACAGCCCGAAGGGCCCTGACTGGGGCAACATGGGCCGTGGCTTCATGCGCGGCGTCCTGAATTCGTCGCGCGCGCTGTCCGACAAGGACAACTCGCCTGAGGCCCAGAATGCCCGCCGCATCTCCAGCTTCGCCGACATCGATGGAATCGAGTTCGTCGCCCGCATCGATGTGGGTACCGACAGCAATGGCCAGGACAGGAACGACATCCGCCAGGCCCTGACCCGCGACCACAAGGAATATGCGGTCGTGATGGGTGGCATGATGGGTGGCAGGATGACCTCCATGGGCTACTCACCGGCGCAGCCCGCCTATGCCGCGCCGGCCCAGCAGCCTGCATATGCACACGCAGCACCCCAGCCGCTTCCGCCGCAAGGCTATGCCGCGCCGCAGTCGCAGGAAGGCTACGCCCCGCCCATGCAGCAGGGCTTTGCGCCCGCCGCGCCGCAGGCCCCGCAGCCTGCCTATCACCAGCCCCAGCCTGCGCCGGCTCCGGTGCAGTCCGGCGGCGTGCGTCCCACCTGGGCGAAGTGAGGCTACCATCATGATGCTTCGCCCCCGCCAGAAACTCTTCGTCGAGCGCAGTCTTGCTGCGCTTGACACCCACAACAACACCCTTGGTGTGGCGCCCACCGGCTGCCACGCCGCAGGCACCGCCATCCTGATGTTCGACGGTTCGATCCGCGCGGTCGAAACCATCGCGGTGGGCGACCTCCTCATGGGACCCGGCGGCACGCCGCGCCGCGTCCGGGAACTGCACCGCGGGCGCGACCGGATGGTCGAGATTCGGCCGCTGAAGGGCGACCCCTTCACCGTGAACCTCGGGCACATCCTCACCCTGGTTCGCACCAACGAAGGCGAGCTCGTCGACATCAGCGTGGCCGACTGGCTGGCGGCATCCCACGACTTCCGCCATCTTCACAAGCTGCTCCGCATGCCGGTCGATTTTCCCGGCAGGCCGTCGCGCAGGATGAAGAAGAACGTACTTCGCTGCGGCTTCACCGTTCACCCGGTGGGCGAGGGTGAATATTTCGGGTTCACGGTCGACGGCGACCATCGCTACCTGATGGGCGATTTCACGGTCACCCACAACTCCGGAAAGACCGTCATGCTCTCCGCCGTGACGGGGGCCTTCCTGACGGCCCCCGACGCCAGGGCCTGCGTCCTCGCCCACCGGGACGAGCTGACCGAGCAGAACCGCGCCAAGTTCTCCCGCATCAATCCCGGCATCTCCACCTCCGTGGTGGATGCCAGCGTGAAGTCGTGGGATGCCCAGGCGACCTTCGCCATGGTGCCCACCCTGTCGCGCAAGGCCAATCTCGACGATATGCCGGACCTCGATCTCCTGGTGATCGATGAGGCCCATCACGCGGTTGCCGACAGCTACCGCCGCATCATCGAGCGCGCCAGGACGCGCAATCCCGCGCTGAAGATCTTTGGCGTCACCGCCACGCCGAACCGGGGCGACCGCCAGGGCCTGCGCGAGATCTTCGACAATGTCGCGGACCAGATCCGCATGGCCGAGCAGGTGCTGGGAGGGCACCTCGTGAAGCCCCGCACCTTCGTCATCAATGTCGGCGTCCAGGAGGCCCTGAAGAAGGTGCGCCGTGTTGCCTCCGACTTCGACATGAATGCCGTGGCCGAGATCATGGACAAGTCGCCGGTGACGGATGCGGTGATCTCTCACTGGAAGGAAAAGGCGGGCGAGCGGCAGACCGTGGTGTTCTGCTCGACCGTCGAGCATGCGCAGAATGTCGCCGCCGCGTTCCGCGCCCATGGCATCGCGGCCACGACCGTTCACGGCGAGATGAGCGATGCCGAGCGCAAGGCAACCCTCGGGGCCTATGCCAAGGGCAGGATCCAGGTCATCACCAATGTCGCGGTGCTGACCGAGGGCTGGGATCATCCGCCGACCTCCTGCGTCGTGCTGCTCAGGCCCTCTTCCTACAAGTCCACCATGATTCAGATGGTGGGACGGGGCCTCCGCACAGTCAATCCGGAAGAGTATCCCGGCGTCGTCAAGACCGACTGTATCATCCTGGATTTCGGCACCTCCAGCCTGATCCATGGCTCCCTCGAGCAGGATGTGAACCTGAAGGGCTACGACTCGACGGAGGATTCGACCCAGACCTGTCACAACTGCTCTGCCGTCATTCCTCTGTCCTGCACCGAATGCCCGATCTGCGGCGAGATGCTCCTCGCCGATGTGCGGAACGAGGAGGGTGACGGTCCGGAGCAGCAGCGTGCCCTGCTGTCGGGCTTCGACATGACGGAGATCGATCTCCTCGCGCGCTCGAGCTTCGAGTGGGTCGACCTGTTCGGCGATGGCGCCTCGCTCGTTGCCAACGGCTTCAACGCCTGGGCCGGGATCTTCGCCCACAACGGCCGCTGGTACGGCGTGGGTGGCGCCCAGCACAAGCGGTCACGGCTTCTCGCCATGGGCGAGGAGCTCGTCTGCCTCGCCGCTGCTGACGACTGGCTCAACACCAACGAGACCAATGAAAGCGCCCACAAGACGAGGGGCTGGCTCAACCAGCCGCCGACCGAAAAGCAGCTTGCCTGGCTGCCCGAGAAGTTCCGGCTGGATTACGGCCTGACACGTTACCGGGCCTCAGCGCTTCTCACCTTCAGATTCAACAAGAGCCGCATCCAGGAGCTGATCATGGATGCCGCCGAAGCGGCTGTTGCCGAGGCCGCGTGATGGAGCACCCTCATGTCACAAGCAACACCCGCCACGGCGCGCGAGCGCTTCGTACGCTGGCAGCCACGCTTCGAACTCTGTGCCGTCTGCCGGAGGCCCACGCATGGCGTCGGCTGGCAGGAGCCGCAGCGCATGCGCAAGCCGCGGCCACCCGCATGGTTCTGCTCCATGGCCTGCCAGACCTTCTTCTGGGAACGCGCCCGGAGGTCCTCCGCCATGGTTGATCTGACCGATGAGGAAAAATCCGCCCTGCGTCACGCCATGCAGATGGCGGCGGAGATCATGGAGGAGATCGGCTGGAACACCCGCCTTTCCGATCTCACCGAGCAGCAGGTGCTCACCCTCATGGAGGCCGCCGTCGGCGGCTTCCAGGACGCGATGCGCGACATCGCCGCCGCCAACAAGCAATCACCGGAGGTACCCTTCTGATGCTGGACTATAATCATACGCGCAGTTTCGCGGACATGCTCAACACTGTGGTTGACGCGGCGCTGACCACGGAAAATTCCACACGTGCTCCGCGCGACTATCTCGGCGGTTCCCGTGTCGGCCA
Organism: Aestuariivirga sp.; assembly: GCF_044239095.1. Classification (GTDB taxonomy): domain Bacteria; phylum Pseudomonadota; class Alphaproteobacteria; order Rhizobiales; family Aestuariivirgaceae; genus Aestuariivirga. The sequence continues at coordinate 43,961 of NZ_JBIICB010000003.1, forward strand.
CGCCTGCGAGCGCGCCCTGCAGTTCGAGTTTGCCCAGGCCCCGAAGGATGACGGCGCGGATTTCTCAGGGCGCACGCTGCGCATCTTCGCCATCGGTCATGCGCTTGAGGATCTCGCAATCAAGTGGCTCCGCGCCGCTGGGGTCGATCTCTACACGCGCAAGGGTAACGACCCCGACGGCCAGCAGTTCGGCTTCTCGGTGGCCGACGGACGCATCCGCGGCCATGTGGACGGCATCATTGCCGGCGGCCCTGAGGCGCTGAAGCTCGGCGTTCCCGCGCTGTGGGAATGCAAGACCATGAATGCGAAGAACTGGCGCGAAACGGTAAAGTCCGGTGTTGCCGTGGCCAAGCCCATCTACGCCGCCCAGATTGCGTTGTATCAGGCCTACATGGACGCCAGCATTCCTGGGCTCGCGCAAAACCCAGCGCTGTTCACCGCAATCAACAAGGATACCGCCGAGCTCCATCACGAGCTGGTGCCGTTCAACGCTGAGCTGGCCCAGCGCATGAGCGACAGGGCGGTGCGCATCCTCCGCGCCACCGATGCGGGCGAACTGCTGCCGCGGGTGGCGTGGGAGCGGGATCATTTCGAATGCCGCATGTGCGCTTACGCCAACCGCTGCTGGAGCCTCGCCCAATGACCGACCATACCGATGATACGACCGGCGCGGGCGAAGGCCATGAGCCTGAGCAGAAGCCGACCGGTGAAGTGATCCACTTCAACCCGTGGCGCGACTTCAATGACGCGCCACTGCAGGAAGATCCGTTCGGCATTGAGCCGGACCCGGAGCAACTTGCTACGTTTCTGGATGTCGTGTTCGGCTATTGCGAGGGCCTCATCCCCGTCCGCGGCTTTGTGGACAAGGGGCAGGGCCGGGATGGCAAGCCCAACAACATCTGGATCGACGCGGACGGTTCTGCCTTCGACAAGCTGAAGACCTTCGCCACCTGGGCGTGGCGCGAGGGGGCTGCCCTCTATGTCATCCCCGGCACCGTTGCTGCACAGGGGCAGGCGCGCGCCCATGAGGTGCTCCAGATGCAGGCCGTGGTGGTGGACCTCGACGCCGGGGACATTCTCGCCAAGCTCACGCACCTCGTCCACCATCTGGGCACGCCCACGCTGATTGTCGAAAGCGGCGGCCGCACGCCGGAAGGCGCGCTGAAGCTGCATGTGTGGTGGAAACTCACCGAGGCCGCCACTGGCGATGACCTCGCCACCCTGTGCCGCCTGCGCGGTGACATTGCCATGAAGGTCGCGGGCGACACGCATTTCCGCTCGGCCCACCAGCCGATCCGCGTGGCGGGCTCCGTTTACCACAAGGGCGGTTTCCAGCGGCTCGTGCAGATTCGCGAGCACAATGCCATCGAGGTGGACCTTGGCGATTTCGCTGAGCGGGTTGCCGCCATGCCGTTCATTCCCGGCATGGGCGCGGAGCCGTCGCCGGAAGGCCACACCAAGCCCTCCCTCGACGCCATTCTCACCACCCCCGTGCATGAGGGCGGCCAGGACGCATGGACCCGCTTCGAGGGCGCCAGCGCCGCCATCGGTCACTATGTCCGCATGGTGCATCAGGGCAAGCTCAGCCCGAACGACGGCTGGGAGGCCATCTGCCAGTACAACGCCGCCATGCTCCGCCCCGCATGGCCGGAGGAGCGGCTCAAGCAGGAATCCGAGCGGCTCTGGGCCCTGCACGTCAAGAAGAATGGCCCGGCGCTGCTGCGCAATGAGGCGGAGATTGCCTCCGACGCGCCGGTGAGCATGACCGCCTTTAAGCTTCGCCACCTTCTGGCCGACAAGTCGCCCATGCCACCGGACATCATTGCGCCGCGCGTGCTGACGCCCGGCGGGCTGCTTGTCCTGGGCGGCGCGCCCAAGGTCGGCAAGAGCGATTTCCTCATCAGCATGCTTGTTCACATGGCGGCGGGTGTCCCTTTCCTGGGCTTCCAGCCGCCGGCTGCCCTGCGCGTCTATTACCTTCAGGCGGAAATCCAGTACCACTATCTCCGTGAGCGCCTGCAGCAGATCCGTCTGGATGCAGAAATCATCATGGCCGCGCTCGATAATCTGGTTGCCACGCCCAAGCTGCGCCTCCTGCTCGATGAAAAGGGTCTCGCACTCGCCGCCGCCTCGATTCAGGAGCACTTCCCCGACGCGCCGCCGGACATCATCTGTCTCGACCCGATCCGCAACCTGTTCGACGGCGGCGAGGACGGCGGCGGCGAGAACGACAACAACGCCATGATGTTCTTCCTGACCGAGCGTGTCGAGCGGTTGCGCGAGGCCGTGGCCCCGGACTGCGGCGTTATTCTCGCACACCACACCAAGAAGATGAACCGGAAGGCCGTGACGGAGGATCCCTTCCAGGCCCTGTCCGGCGCCAGCGCGCTGCGTGGCTTCTACACCTCAGGTCTTCTGATGCACCGCCCCGACGAGGATAGCACCATGCGCAAGCTGGAGATCGAGCTCCGCAACGGCCCGGCGCTGCAGCCAAAGCTCATCGACAAGGAGAATGGCCGCTGGGTCGAGATCAACCTGATGAACGAGCGTCTCGTGCGCAAGGAAGTCGGCGCAAAGCATGACGCGGAGCGTGAGCGCAAGGGTGGCGTGATCGTGGACATGATCGCTGCCCAGGCCGCGCAGGGCAAGATGTTCACCCTCAGCCAGTTCGCCGCAAAGTTCGAGAACAAGGGGAGCCTCGGCGGCGAGACCAGCATCCGCAACCGGATCCATGTCCTCGCCACGAAGGGCTACATCAAGTTCGTGCGCGGTGAAGAAGCAGAGCGCCTCGGCCTGCCCCGGGCAAGCATGAAGTACGGCTACCTGTGTGTGAAGGACATGCTGTTCCAGACCCCCGCCGAGGAGCTGGACGCGGAGACCGGGGAGATCGAGCCGGTCGTCGTGAGAGTGCGGCCGACCGACTTCATGTGCCCCCAAACCGGTGCGCTGCTGACCGTCGAGAACCCTGATGTGTGGGTCGATCAGGAGGAGGTTTGAACGATGCTTTTGGCCACCGAATGGACCACGTATCAAACGCAACCGCACGAACCGCAACGACCGCAACTTTTCGGTTTGCGCTTTTGCGGTTCCCAAAAGACCAGCAAGATCAACAGGTTACACGGACCGCAAAAGCGCAACTTGATCAGTGTGCTGATCAAATCTGCGGTTTGCAATTCGCGTAATAAAATCAACTACTTGAACAAAGCGCAAAAGCGCAAATTTTCCTCCCTAAAGGGAAGGTGCCACCCGCAGAAGCGGGGTGTGGCACCTTCTCGGGAACCTATCTGGTGGGACGATGGATAACTGATGCCATTGCCACCCAAGTCAGACGGACGGCAGCCAGTACCGCCAAGCACGAGGCTGCCGCCGTCCTCCACCACAACGACCTTCCATCCTGACAATGGAGACCATCATGGTACCCGCGACTCTGCCTGCCCCTGCGGCAAAGGCAACCCCGACGATTCCATCCATCCTCGCCCTCGACCTGGGCACCACCACCGGCTGGGCTGTGCGCAACAGCCGCTGCCGGATCCTGCATGGCACCGCCGAGTTCCGGCCCAGCCGCTTTGAAGGTGGCGGCATGCGCTACCTCCGCTTCGGCAAGTGGCTCGATCAGACGCTGGATATCACCGGCGGCATCAACGCCGTTTACTTCGAAGAGGTGCGCCGGCA
>NZ_JBIICB010000410.1:0-3453 GCF_044239095.1 Aestuariivirga sp.
ACCAATCCATTTCTTGACACATTTTGGACCCGCAACTATGGTGCGCCCGCTTTGGGAAGGGAGAATTTCCGAGCGTGGACGGCGTTTGCCTGGAGTTAGTCTGATGACCAAGCCGAGCAACGACACACCGCGAGACGAACCTCCCCCGCCTGAGCTGGGTGATCTCTCGGCCCGCCTCAAGGACCTGTCAGGCCGCATCGCGGCGGAACGGTCCGAGCAGGCCGAAAGCACGAAACCGTCCGCGAGCATGCAGGGCGCCACTGGCTTCGCCAAGGGTTACCGTCTCGCGAGCGAGTTCGTTGCCGGGACGCTGGTCGGCGGCCTTATTGGCTATGGCATCGACTGGCTGTTCGGCACGTTGCCCTTCGGCCTGATATTCTTCCTGCTCCTCGGCTTCGGAGCCGGCATCCTGAACATGGCCCGCGCGGGCAACAGGGCGCCCCTGGCACAGGAGAGGCTTGGTTCAAACCCGCCGCCAAAAGCGGCCCTGGATGATGATGATGAGGACTGAGCGTGGCTAACGATCCGATCCACCAGTTTCAGATCAAGGAACTCGCGGGCCCGTTCCATATTGGCGGCTACGAGATCGCCTTCACCAATTCGGCCCTGTTCATGGGCATCGCGGTCGCCACCGTCACGACCATCCTGCTCGTGGCCGCCGCACGCGGCGCGCTGGTGCCGGGGCGGCTCCAGTCGGTCGGCGAGTTGTGGTACGAATTCATCCACAACATGGTGAAAAACGTGCTGGGGCCGGAGGGGAAACCATTCTTCCCGCTGGTGTTCTCGCTGTTCTCCTTCGTGCTCGTGGCCAACATGCTCGGCATGTTCCCTTACTTCTTCACGGTCACCAGCCATGTGATCGTCACGGCCTCGCTTGCCGTCTTCGTGGTGGCGCTGGTGGTGGTGGTCGGCATCGCCAAGCACGGGCTGGGCTGGTTCAAGCTCTTCGTGCCGCATGGCGTTCCCGCGGTCATATTGCCCTTCATCTCGCTGATCGAGATCATCTCCTTCCTGTCGCGCCCGGTGAGCCTGGGTCTTCGTCTGTTCGGCAACATGCTGGCGGGCCACATCGTGCTCAAGGTCTTCGCGGGCTTCGTGGTGAGCCTCGGCGCGCTGGGCTTCGGCGGCATCCTCGGCGCGGTGGCGCCGCTGGCCATGGCGGTGGCCCTCACCGCTCTCGAGTTCCTGGTGGCGTTCCTGCAGGCCTTCGTGTTTGCGATCCTCACCTGCGTCTATCTCAACGACGCGCTCCATACCCATCACTGATTTCCACCCCTCAACCCAACCTGACGGATACTCAAGGAGACTAAAATGGAAGCAGATGCAGCAAAGCTGATTGGCGCTGGTATCGCCTGTATCGGCATGGGCGGCGCCGGCATCGGCGTGGGCCACATTTTCGGTAACTACCTGGCGGGCGCGCTGCGCAATCCGTCGGCAGCCCCGGCCCAGTTCACCAACGCGCTGATCGGCGCGGCGCTCGCGGAAGGCCTCGGCATCTTCTCGCTCGTCGTCGCTCTCCTGCTCCTGTTCACGTAATCCTTCATTACGGCAATCAAATCGAAGCCTGGCGGGCTGAACCCCGAACAGGCTTCCCCATTTGAGGCTCTAGACATGTCGCAGACGACAATCGTCGTTGCCGAGGAAACCACGGCGGTGGAAGCACCGGCTGCTGGTGAAACTGGCCACACGACCGAGACCACGGGCCATGACGGCGGCCACACGGGCGCCTTCCCGCCCATGGACGCGACCACATTCCCCTCCCAGATCTTCTGGCTGGTGATCTTCTTCGGCCTGCTCTACCTGCTGATGAGCAAGCTGGCGCTGCCGAAGATGGCCGCCGTTCTCGAGAAGCGCCACAAAACGATCGAGGGCGATCTCGCCAAGGCCTCCGCACTCAAGAATGAGACGCAGGCCGCGGTGCAGGCCTATGAGAAGGCGCTGGCCGACGCCCGCGCCAAGGCGCAAGGCATCGCCGCCGAGACACGCGCCAAGATGAACGCCGAAATGGAAGCCGAGCGCGCGGCACTCGAGAAGAAGATCGGCGCCAAGACGGCCGACGCTGAAGCGAAGATCGCCGCCGCCAAGGCGAGCGCCATGAAGGACGTGGGCGAGGTCGCCGCCGAAACGGCAGCCGAGATCGTGTCCGAACTGACCGGCGCCACGGTGAGCAAGGCGGAGGCCGCCAAAGCCATCGCCGGGCTCAAGGCATAGGGAGAGACAAGTATGCATCTCGACGCAACATTCTTCGCCCTCGTTGCCCTCATCATCTTCCTGGGCATCGTTGCCTATGCCGGCGGCTTCAAGACCATGACCTCCGGCCTCGACACCCGCGCCGAGCGCATCCGCAACGATCTCGAGCAGGCGGCAAAACTCCGCAAGGAAGCCGAAGCCCTGCTCGCGGAATACAAGCAGAAGCGCATCGACGCCGAGAAGGAAGCGGCCTCCATCATCGCCGCCGCAAAGGCGGACGCCGAGGAATATGCCGCCGAAACCCGCCGCAAGCTGAGCGAGTCCCTCGACCGCCGCACCGCCCAGGCCGAGCAGAAGATCGCCCAGGCCGAAGCCGCCGCCATCAAGGACGTGCGCAATGCGGCAACCGAACTCGCCATCGCCGCCGCCCAGAACATGGTGGCCCAGGTCGCCAAGGGCGCCACGGGTGACCAGCTGATCGCCTCGTCGATCCAGGCCGTGAAGAACCGGCTGAACTGATCTTCCAATCGAAGACGCAAAAGCCCGGCCGAAAGGCCGGGCTTTTTTGCTTGCGCGAACTGCCTGCCCCGTTCCCTTCTCCCGCGCGGCAGCGTGGGAGAAGGTGGCCGGCAGGCCGGATGAGGGCTCTTTCAACCGGCATGACTCGCGGACAGAGGCCCTCATCCCCCCTTCGGGGACCTTCTCCCATCGCGTTGCGACGGGAGAAGGGAATTCATGGAGTCGAGCGAGCTGCCTGCCCCATTCCCTTCTCCCGTTGCGAAGCAATGGGAGAAGGTGGCCGACAGGCCGGATGAGGGCTCTTTCAACCGGCACGACACGTGGACAGAGGCCCTCATCCCCCCTTCGGGGACCTTCTCCCATCGCGTTGCGACGGGAGAAGGGAATTCATGGAATCGAGCGAGCTGCCTGCCCCGTTCCCTTCTCCCGCGCGGCAGTGTGGGAGAAGGTGGCCGACAGGCCGGATGAGGGCCTCTTTCAACCGGCATGACTCGCGGACAGAGGCCCTCATCCCCCCTTCGGGGACCTTCTCCCATCGCGTCGCGACGGGAGAAGGGAATTCATGGAGTCGAGCGAGCTGCCTGCCCCGTTCCCTTCTCCCGTTGCGAAGCAATGGGAGAAGGTGGCCGACAGGCCGGATGAGGGCCTCTTTCAACCGGCATGGCTCGCGGACAGAGGCCCTCATCCCCCCTTCGGGGACCTTCTCCCATCGCGTTGCGACGGGAGAAGGGAATTCATGGAGTC
>NZ_JBIICB010000097.1:0-13758 GCF_044239095.1 Aestuariivirga sp.
CATCCGCCTCGCGGCCCCACCCCCTCACCCCGGCCCTCTCCCCCTGCGGGGGCGAGGGAGAAAGTGAATTCATGACAAAGAAGACTTATCTGATCGGCGTTGACACCGGCGGCACCTATACGGATGCGGCGGTGATCGAGGCGCAGGGGCACAAGGTGGTGGCCTCGGCCAAATCCATCACGACCAAGGGCGACCTGTCGATCGGCGTCACGGGGGCCATCACGGCGGCAGTGGCGAAGCTTCCAGAGGGGCTGAAGCCGGAGGACATCTCGCTCGTCTCGGTGTCCACCACGCTTGCCACCAATGCGGTTGTCGAAGGCCATGGCAGTGCGGTGGGCGTGATCCTCATCGGCTTCGATCAGGCCATGGCGGAGCGCACGGGGATCGCCAAGGCCTTTCCCGGCATGCCGATCGCCATGATTTCCGGCGGGCATGACCACAATGGCGAAGAGGCGAAGCCGCTGGACGCCGCAGGCCTTGCCAGCGCCATCGCAGGAATGCCGGTCGATGCCTTTGCCATCGCATCCGCCTTCGCGGTGCGCAATCCGGCGCATGAGGCGCGCGCGCGTGACATCATCGCGAAGGCCACGGGCAAGCCCGCGACGCTGTCGACCGAGTTGACCTCGGCACTCGATGCGCCGCGGCGCGCGCTGACGGCGGTGCTGAACGCCCGGCTGATCTCGCGCGTTTCCATGCTGATCGAGGCGGTGCGCCGCTCCATGCGCGGCCTCGGCATCGACTGCCCGCTGATGATCGTGAAGGGTGACGGCACGCTGGCGCTGGCCGAGCGCGTGGCCCTGCGGCCCATCGAGACGGTGCTGTCCGGCCCCGCCGCGAGCCTCGTTGGCGCGTCCTGGCTGTGCGGGAAGGCGGATTTCATCATGTCCGACATGGGCGGCACGACGACGGATTTAGGCATTCTCGCTGGCGGGCGTCCGCAGGTGGCGGAGCAGGGTGCGGAGGTCGGCGGCTGGCGCACCATGGTGAAGGCCATCGACGTCAAGACCATCGGCCTTGGCGGCGATAGCGAGATTGCGATCGGGCTCAATGGCAGGCTGGAGGTGGGGCCGCAGCGGGTGGCGCCCATTTCGCTGCTCGCCTCGCGCTATCCGGAAGTTGTCGCGATGCTGGAGGCCGATCTTGCTGACACCGAGGGTGGCTCGCTGCACGGCAAGTTCGTGCTGAAGCCCTTCGGCGCAAATGCGGCCCTTACCGCGGAGGTGAGCCCGCGCGAGGCGGAAATCCTCGCCCTTGTCGATGAGCGGCCGAAGCCCATCCGCAAGATCGCGGTATCCTCCGCCGCGCAGCGGGCGCTGGCTGCGCTCAAGCGCAAGGGCCTTGTCCAGACCGGCGGCTTCACCCCATCGGACGCCGCCCATGTGCTGGGCCTGCAGGACAACTGGCCGGGCCCCGCCGCAGCACTTGCGGCCAAGCTCATGGTCCGTTTCCGCGACATGAAGCTCGGCGATGCCGCGCGCGTTGAGGCCTTCTGCCGCGAAGTGTGGTCGGAGACGGTGCGGCGCACGGCGCGCGTTATCCTCGACACCGCCTTCGGCAAGAGCTTCGGCGATCATGAACTGGTCGATGCCGTGAGTTCGGGCCGCGGCGCCCTGGGCCTGGCGAAGGTCTCGCTTTCGCCCGCCGTTCCCGTCGTCGCGGTGGGCGGGCCGGTGCGCGTCTATTATGAAGAGGCCGGACGCAGGCTCGGCTGCGAGATGATCTTCCCGCCCTTCTTCGACGTCGCCAATGCGGTGGGTGCCGCGACGGGTGTCATCGCGCAGACGGTGACCTTCACCGTCGACGGCGACGGGAGCGGGCTGTTCCGCCTCCACGGGCCTGCGGGAACCGAGGTCTTCACGTCGGGCGCTGCGGCACTCGCGGCGGCGGAGGAGCGCGCGCGCGCGGGCGCACTCGAGGCCGTGCGGCAGCTTGGTGCGCAGGCGCCCGAGGTGCGGCTCAGTGTCAGCAAGCATCACCTGCCGGACGCGGTGGACGACAACGGCCTGCTCGAGGCAGTCGTGAAGGCCGAGGCGCTTGGCCGTCCGGAGACGCGGGGCTGACCCTTTCCGGGCTGCGGACCGGCCACGCTTCCGGCCCATGACGCGCCGCAAGGGTTGAACCCTAGCTTCCACTGATCCATAAGCCTGCCGGGGCAGACAAATTGCGGGAGGGGAGCCATGGATTTCTGGCAGACATATTTTTCGTTCGCCGGCACGGCGGAAGGCTGGGTCGCGCTGGCGACGTTGGTGGCGATGGAGGTGGTGCTCGGCATCGACAACCTGATCTTCATCTCCATCCTGTCCAACAAGCTGCCCGAGGAGCACCGGGCGCGGGCCCGGCGGATCGGGATCGGGGCGGCGCTAATCATGCGCTTGCTGCTGCTGACCACCGTCTCCTGGATCGCGCAGCTGACTGCGCCCGTCTTCACGGTGTTGGGCGAGGGCTATTCCTGGCGTGACATCATCCTGCTCGCCGGCGGTCTGTTCCTGGTGTGGAAGGCGACCAAGGAAATCCATCACTCGGTGGATCCCGACGACAGCAAGGAGAACATGATGGGCCAAACCGCAACGCTGACGGTGGGCGGGGCGGTGTTCCAGATCCTGCTGCTCGACCTCGTGTTCTCGGTCGATTCCATCATCACGGCGGTCGGCATGACCGACCATATCGCTATCATGTACATCGCGGTGATCGTGGCGGTGTTGGTGATGCTGCTGGCGGCGGACCCGCTGGCGCGCTTCATCCAGGCCAACCCGACGATCGTCATGCTGGCGCTCGGCTTCCTGCTGATGATCGGCATGACGCTGATCGCCGAGGGCATGGGCTTCCATGTGCCCAAGGGCTACGTCTATGCCGCCATGGGCTTCTCGGCCCTCGTTGAGTTGCTGAACATGATGGCCAGGCGCGCGAGGAAGAAGAAGCAGGCCGGGCACTGACCTTCAAGGCCTTTCCCCTTCTCCCGCCGCAGGTGGGAGAAGGGCAAGCTGACAGGTTGCCCTCCACCGCGCCCTCCGCTAGAAGGCGCGGCCAATCCCCTCATTCTGCAAGAGAGACGTCATTTCATGGCCCGTCAGTTCATCTATCACATGCAGGGTCTCACCAAGGCCTATGCCGGCGGCAAGAAGGTGCTGGAGAACATCCACCTCTCCTTTTACCCCGATGCCAAGATCGGCATCCTGGGCCCCAACGGCTCAGGCAAGTCTACGCTGCTGCGCATCATGGCGGGCATCGACACGGAGTGGAACGGCGAGGCCTGGCTGGCGGAGGGCGCAACGGTGGGCTACCTGCAGCAGGAGCCGGAGCTTGACCCCGCGCTCGACGTCATGGGCAATGTCATGGAAGGTGTCGCCCACAAGAAGGCGATCCTCGACGAATACAATGCGCTGATGGCCGACTACAATGACGAGAACGCCGAAAAGGCCGGCAAGCTGCAGGACGTGATCGACAGCCAGAATCTGTGGGACCTCGAATCCCAGGTGGAGCAGGCGATGGATGCGCTGCGCTGCCCGCCGGGCGAGGCCTCGATCGACAATCTCTCAGGCGGTGAAAAGCGCCGCGTGGCGCTGACCCAGCTCTTGCTCAGGAAGCCCGACCTGCTGCTCCTCGACGAGCCCACCAACCATTTGGACGCCGAGTCGGTGAACTGGCTGGAGCATCACCTGCGCGACTATCCCGGCGCCATCATGATCGTCACCCATGACCGCTACTTCCTCGACAACGTGACGGGTTGGATCCTGGAGCTCGACCGCGGCCGCGGTATCCCTTACGAGGGTAACTATTCCGCCTATCTGGGCCAGAAGGCCAAGCGCTTCGCCCAGGAATCGCGCGAGGACGCGGCACGCGAGAAGGCGCTGGCGCGTGAGTCGGAATGGATCTCCGCCTCGCCCAAGGCCCGCCAGGCCAAGTCCAAGGCCCGCATCAAGGCCTATGACGAGCTGCTGAAGGTGAACGAGGACCGCCTCAAGTCCACGACCGCGCAGATCATCATTCCGCCGGGTGAGCGGCTGGGCAACACCGTCATCAACCTCGAGGGCGTCTCCAAGGCCTATGGCGACCGGCTGCTGATCGACAATCTCACCTTCAAGCTGCCGCCGGGTGGCATCGTCGGCATCATCGGGCCGAACGGCGCGGGCAAGACCACGCTGTTCCGCATGATCACGGGGCAGGAGAAGCCTGACTCAGGCACCATCGCCATCGGTGAGAGCGTGCACATGGGCTACGTCGACCAGTCACGCGACTCCCTCGACCCGGACAAGACCGTCTGGCAGGAAATCTCGGGCGGCAATGATGTGATCTATCTGGGCAAGCGCGAGATGAATTCCCGCGCCTACACCGGCGCCTTCAACTTCAAGGGCGCGGACCAGCAGCAGAAGGTGGGCAACCTCTCGGGCGGCCAGCGTAACCGCGTGCATCTCGCCAAGATGCTGAAGACCGGCGCCAATGTGCTGCTCCTCGACGAGCCGACCAACGACCTCGACACGGAAACGCTGGCAGCCCTCGAAGAGGCGCTGGAGGATTTCGCCGGCTGTGCCGTGGTCATCAGCCACGACCGCATGTTCCTCGACCGTCTGGCCACCCACATCCTCGCCTTCGAGGGCGACAGCCACGTCGAATGGTTCGAAGGCAACTTCCAGGACTACGAGGAAGACAAGAAGCGCCGCCTGGGCGAGGACAGCGTGATGCCGAAGCGCATCAGGTACAAGCAGTTCGCGCGCTGACACGGTTGTGACCCGCGCCGGGATTGACGCATTCCGGCACTCCGGTCTAAACGCTGAGGTATCCAAACAAGGGAGGCAAGGCAATGCCGTTGACTCGCCGTCATTTCCTTGGGTCCGCCGCCGCGGCTGCGGCTCTGCCGCTGTTCGGCGAACAGGCTTTTGCGCGCGAACTGGCGCCCATTTTTGCTTCCGAGGCGCAGGAAGTTCCCTATAGGTTCCGCCGCCGCGAGGTGGATTTCGAGACAGCGGAGCCCGTGGGCACCATCGTGGTCGATACGGAAAAGCGCTATCTCTATCACGTGCTGGGCCAGGGCCGCGCCATGCGCTATGGCGTGGGCGTGGGCGATGACGGCAAGACCTGGGCGGGCAGGGCGGTGATCCGCCGCAAGACCGAGTGGCCGGTCTGGCGGCCGACGCCGGAGCACATTGCGCGCTGGCCCAAGCTGGAGCAATACCGCGTCGACGGCATGCCCGGCGGGCGGGATAACCCGATGGGGGCGCGCGCCCTCTATCTCTATCAGGGCAAGGTCGATACGCTGTACCGCATCCACGGCACCAACAAGCCCAAGGGCGTCGGCCGCAAGGTGACGTCCGGCTGCCTCAGGATGCTCAATGTCGATATCGTCCACCTCTATGAGCGCGTGGAGATCGGCACCGAAGTGCTTGTCACCTGAGAGTGAAAAACCAATCCGCCGGAGACCCGCCCGCCATGCCGATCACGCGCCGCCGACTGCTCGCCGCTTTCGCCGCAACCGCTGCACTGCCCTGGACGCCCGCGCGCGCCCTTGAGGATGAGCCGTTTCCCGTCAGCGCCAGCGACGAGCGCAAGATCCAGTACAAGTACCGGCGCCGCGAAATAGAGTATGAGACCGCGGAGCCGGCAGGCACCATCGTTGTCGATCCGCGCAAGCGCTTTCTCTACCTCGTGCTCGGCAATGGCCAGGCGATCCGCTATGGCGCGTCGGTGGGCAAGGCGGGGCGCACCTGGTCAGGTGCGGCCACCATCGGCCGCATGGAAAAATGGCCGACATGGACGCCAACGCCTGAGCACATCGCCGAATTCCCGAAGCTGGTGAAGTGGCAGCAGGGCGGCATGCCGGGCGGGCCGGACAACCCGATGGGCGCGCGCGCCCTCTATCTCTATCAGGGCGAGGTGGACACCATCTACCGTATCCACGGCACGCATGACCCCGCACTCGTCGGCAAGAAGAAGACGGCGGGCTGCTTCGCACTGCTCAATACCGACATCATTGACCTCTACAACCGCGTCGAACTGGGCGCGCGGGTGGTGGTGATGGAGTATTGAGCGACTGGACGCCTTCGCACTACCTGGCATTTGCCGATGAGCGCGCGCGGCCGGCGCGCGATCTGCTGGCGCAGGTGCCGCTCGGCCAGGCGCGGCATGTTTATGACTTGGGCTGCGGGCCGGGGAACTCGACAGCGCTGCTGGTGAAGCGCTTCCCGGGTGCTGCGATCACCGGCATCGACAATTCAGCCGCCATGCTGGAGGCGGCGCGCAAGGCCTGCCCCTCCGCCCGGTTCGAGCCGGGCGATCTCGCGGCGTGGAGGCCGGAAGGCGAGCCGGACCTCATCTTCTCAAATGCGGCCTTCCACTGGGTGCCTGATCACATCGGTGCGCTCGCGCGGCTGGCGCGCTGCCTGCCCGATGGCGGCGTGCTCGCCATACAGATGCCGGACAATCTGATGGAGCCGAGCCACGCGCTGATGCAGCACGCGGCCGGCATGGGGCCATGGGCGGGGAAGCTTGCCGGTGCGGCGGCCACGCGCGAGGCGCTGCCAGAGCCCGCCCGCTATTACGCGCGGCTGAAGCCGTTCTTCCGGCGGCTCGACATCTGGCACACGATCTACAACCACCCGCTCGACGGCGTGGACGGCATCGTGTCCTGGCTGACGACCACCGGCCTCAGGCCCTGGCTTGCCCCCCTGGATCAGGATGAGCGCGCGGCCTATCTGGCGCGCTACCGCGAACTGCTTCGGGGGGCTTACCCCGAGCAGGCGGACGGCGTGGTGCTGCTGCGTTTTCCGCGATTGTTTCTGGTGGGCGTGAGGTGAGGTGTCTAGCTCTTGAGGTACTTGAACAGTCCGTCGATTGAACCCGTGCGGGTGATGGTGCCCACGAAGGTGGAGCGCATTTGCTGGACGAGCCAGACGCCACGCATGTTGATGTCCTTCACCGTGAAGCCGCCACCGGCGCGGGCGAGGCGGAAGATGATCTTGGTGCCGCTGGAGGTGCGGGCCGACACCTGCAGGTTTCCGCCTGAGGACTTGCAATCGGTGATCACCAGGCTGGCGCCGCGGAAACCCCTGCCATGGTCTTTGAGGACCTGCCCGACGAACTGGCGGCTGAGCGCCAGGAATTCGGCCTCACGCGACTTCGGCAGGTCCTTGCGGTATTTGCCGAGTGCGAAGAGGCTCAAGGAACGAAGGTCGGAGAAGCGCGCGGCTGCGCTGGCGAAGGCGGATGCGGAGCCTGAGCTTGCGGCGCGGTCATAGGCGTGGGCAGCGCTCTTCACGAAGCCTGCCGCCTCGCATTTCGTCTCGGCAAGTGCCGTGCCGCCAAGCGCGATGGCGAGCATCAGGAGGCCTGCGAAGACGGAGAGAATGCGTTGCACGGATGTCACCATGGGGGCTGCTCGATCTGCGAGGCAGGGCACCATAATACAATTAAAGGTGGCTTAAGCTCCAGCCCCGTCAGTCGTCCTGCTTGGCTTTTCCACCCTTGATGCGCGCCTCGCGCAGGTGCAGGTCCTGGTGCAGGCCCTTGAAATCCTCCGGCCGCGCCAGGCCGAAGGTGCGCTTCCTCAGTTCCATCACGAGTTCGGCGCGGTCCTCGATGTGGGCGATATCCTCGAAAGGAATGGGCTCGCCCACCCGCACCCTGAGGCGCGAGCCGATTCGCCGTGCTGTTTCGCGGAAGACAAGCGATAGCCGCAGGGTGAGGCTCAGATGGCTGGCGAGCTGGAACAGCCGCGAGTTCTGGCCGACGAAGAAGACGGGCACCACGGTCGCCCGCGAGGAGCGCAGCAGTTTTGCGGTGAAGGGCGCCCAGGGCAGATCCACTGCCGGACCCTTCAGCGGCTTCTCGGATGTCGATACGCCGCCGCCGGGGAAAATGCCGATGGCATGGCCTTGCCGGAGCCAGGACTGCGCCTCAAGCCGCGACGCCACATTGGTCTCGCGCGCCTCACGCGTGGGTGCGAAGGCCACGGGCAGCAGGTTTGCCGCTGCTTCCGGCGCCTGGCACAGCACGTCGTTGGCAAGCACCTTGGTATCCGGGCGCACCTTGGTGGCAAGCCAGGTGAGCGTGATGCCGTCGAGCACGCCATAAGGATGGTTGGCGATGAACAGCACGGGACCGGCCGCGGGTGTGCGGGCCAGCGCCTCCTCGTCGTATTCCACCCGCATGCGCAGCAGGCTGATCGCCGAATCGAAGAAGTTCTCGCCGTTCTTCAGGTTTTTCTGATGCTGGGCATAGAGCTTCTTGAGCTTGCGCTGGCCGCCGATTTTCTCGATTGCCTGGATGACCGCGCGCTGCAGCACGGGTTGGTCAGCGGTGGAGTAGCTGAAGCGGAGTTTGCGCGGTGAGAGTGTTGCGAAGCTTTTCGCCATGGGGGATCGTGGCCGGTGGGTCTCACCTTCCATCGCATTTCGACGGCGCGCATGCAATGGAGCAGGCTGCCCTTTTGCTCCGAATGCGGCTAGACTGCCGGAAGGGGAGGAATCATCATGTACACGCTCTATTGCCGTAACACCGCCGGATCCATGGCACCCGAGGCCCTGCTCGAGGCCTGCGGCGCCGATTACAAGGTCATCGTTCTGGAGCGGATGGCCGACGGGTCCTTCGAGGAGTTCTTTCACAGGATCAATCCCAAGGCGGAAGTTCCGACGCTGGTGCTGCCTGATGACAGTATCATGACGGAAAGTGCTGCCATGATGATCTACCTTGCGGATCTTCACCCTGAGGCCGGGCTGTCGCCTACGCCGACCGCGCCGGATCGCGCGCGGTTCCTGCGCTGGCAGGTCTATCTCGCCACCGCGCTCTACATGAGCGACCTGAGGTTGTTCTACCCGGAGCGTTACACGCTGAAGGCCGGCGAGGCTGACGGCATCAAGGCCCGGGCGCTCGAGACGATGATGCAGGAATTCGCGATCTACGCGGATGCGCTGGGGGAGGGACCCTTCATCCTCGGCCAGCGCATGTGTGCCGCCGACATTTATGCCGCCATGCTCTGCACCTGGGCGCCGGACATGCCAGCCCTGTTCGCCAAGCATCCTGTGCTCGGGCGCATGTATGATGGCGTGCTGGCAAACGCCGCGGTGAAGAAGGTGTGGGAGCGCAACGGGGCGTGAGGACGCCTCACGCCGCCTGCGCCACTGTTCCCAGGCCCAGCACGCGGCAGATGGCGTAGACGAGATCGGCGCGGTTCAGCGTGTAGAAGTGGAAGTGCTTCACGCCTTCGCGGCGGAGCGCGTCGACCTGCTCGGCGGCGACCATGGCGGCGACGAGGTTGCGGGTGGCGGGGTCATCGTCGAGGCCCTCGAAGCGGCGGGCGAGCGCTGGCGGCACCTGGGCGCCGCACCTGGCCGCGAACTCGCTGACCCTGGCGAAGGAAGTGATGGGCAGAATGCCCGGCACCAGCTCGATCGCGATGCCGCGCGCCGCGATGCGGTCCCTGAGCCTCAGGAAGAAGGCGTTGTGGAAGAAGAACTGCGAGATGGCGCGGCTGGCGCCATGCTCTGCCTTGTCGGCCATGAAGGCGAGATCCTCCTCGATCGACACCGATTCAGGATGACGCTCGGGATAGGCCGAGACGGAGATTTCGAAGTCACCCAACGCGCGGATGCCGCGCACCAGGTCGGCGGCGTTGCGGTAGCCTTGCGGGTGGGGCACGAAGCGCGTGCCGGCTCCGGCCGGCGGATCGCCCCGGAGCGCCACGATGTGGCGCACGCCGGCCGCTGCGAAGTCGCTCACGACGGCATTCACCTCTTCCTTGCTGGCGCCGACGCAGGTCAGGTGTGCGGCGGGTTTCAGCGCCGTTTCAGCCGCGATGCGGCGCACAGTCGCGAGCGTGCGGTCTCGCGTGGTGCCGCCCGCGCCATAGGTGACGGAGACGAAGCTGGGATGCACGGTCTCGAGCTTGGCGATGGTGCGCCAGAAGCTCTCGTCGGCGTCTCCCTTCGGCGGGAAGAACTCGAATGAGACGGTGATGCCGGAGACATCCTCTGCGAAGGCGATCATGTGGCGCGGTCCATCTTCGGGGTTGCGAGGGCGGGTGTGGAAGGTGCCGCGGCCAGCCAGAGCGACACGGTGAGGCCCTGGCCCTGCTTGCGCCACGGCGGCGGCAGCACGTCATGCTGCACCAGCGACAGGCCGGCGCGGGCCAGCCACTGGGCCATGTGTTCCGCGGCGATGCCGAGCCTGCGGTGGGCGTGGCCGGTGCGCAGGTCGTCCAGCTCATGCGGGGCGAAGTCGACGACCAGCAGGCGGCCGCCCGGCTCCAGGATGCGGGCAGCCTCGGCGAGCGCCCGGACAGGGTCCTCCAGGAAGTGCAGCACCTGGTGGATGGTCACGAAATCCGCGAAGCCGTCCGGGAAGGGCAGGGCATAGATCTCGCCATGGCGGACCTGGGCGTTGCGGATGCCCGAGGCCTCCAGGTTGACGCGGGCGATGGCCAGCATGTCGCGGCTCGAATCGATGCCGATCGCCTGCGCGGCACGCGCGGCGAAGCGGCGGAGAACCGCGCCGGTGCCGGTGCCGAGATCGACGTGGAGGCGAACCGGCGCCTGGCCCGCCAGCCGTACCATCGCGTGCTCGACATCCTCCTCACGCACGTGGAGCGAACGGAGCTCCTCCCAGCGCGCGGCATTTTCCGCGAAATAGCGGGATGCTGCCTCGGCGCGCCGCGTGCGGATATCCTCAAGACGGGCAAGGTCGCCCGCCAGCACCGGATCCGCACCGGGCAGCAGGTCCACGATGGCGCGCGACAGGGCGCCGCCCATGTCCTCCTCGCGCAAGCGGAACAGCACCCAGTTTCCCTCCTTGTGGCGGCTGATCAGGCCTGCCTCCGCCATCAGCTTCAGATGGCGGCTCACGCGCGGCTGGCTCTGACCCAGGATCTGGGTAAGCTCGCTCACATTCGCCTCGCCGTGGGCGAGCAGGAACAGGATCCGGACGCGGGTCGCCTCGGCGGCGGCGCGCAGGCCGGAGAGCAATTCATCCATGGACGTTACCTCCATAATGACATAAACATATCTTTATGTAGATCGCAACAGCCGTCAGAGATGAAGTCGATTGCGAAAATCCACGTGTGAACAAGCGGAGGTCTTGCATTCGTCATGATTTCGCGGCGTATTGTCATGTGGCGGCCCGGGTGTTCCGGGGCCTCTGGGAGGGACTATGACTGATCGCGGACATCGCCTGCTGAACCGGCGGGAGCTTGGCGCGCTGTTGTTGGCCACCGTATTCGCCAGGCCGGCGACGGCATTAGCGAACACGCCAGCCGAGGACTATGTGACGGACATTGCCGAGAACGTGATGTCGCTGGCCAATAACGGCCAGAAGGGACCGGCGCTCAGGGCCAAGTTCGCCGCGCTCATGAACCGCTACATCAACCTCAAGTCCATCGCCGATTTTGCACTTGGCCCCTACAACAAGCAGCTGCCAGCCTCCAAGCGCGCGGAGTTCTACGATCTCGTCAGCAACTATGCCGCTGCCCTGTTCGTCTATTACGTCGATGACTTCCGCGGCACCGAGCTTGAGATCGTCTCGACCACCAAGCAGGGCCGCTTTACGGTGATCCAGAGCGTCATCAAGGGCAAGGGCGGGCGCGAGCAGGTGCGCTGGCGGCTCAGCTCGTCCGGCGGCGGCTACCGGGTGAGCGATGTGAACCTGAAGGGCGTGTGGCTGACGATCTCGATGAAGGACCGCTTCAGCAAGGTGCTGAAGTCGTCCAAGGGCGATTTCGGGCCGCTCTTCGCGGAACTCAAGGAAGCCGAGACCTGGTGAGGTGCTGCGGCGTTGTTGACGCGGCTTGAAGCTCTCCACTATGGCAGGGTGATGTAACGCACCGGAGGGCGAATCATGTCCAAAAGACATCCGGCAGGACCGGCACGGCTGACGCGGCGCTTAGCCGTTGCCGGTTTGCTTGCGGCCCTCGCCACACCAGCCCTGGCCGAAGCGACCCCAACCGAGCAGAAAGCACTCACCTACATGCGCAAGGTGGGCAAGGACATGCTGAACGCCCACCGCCAGGGCACGGTGGCCAGCTTCAGGCGCGCGATGCAGCGCCATGCCGATGTCAGCGCCATCGCCGACTATTCGCTGGGCCAGTACCGCTCCAAGCTGCCTGCGGGCCAGCGGGAAGCCTATTACGCAGGTACCCTTACCTTCATGGCGCGCTACTTCGCCGACCAGTCACGCGAATATGTGGTCTCGAAATACGAGATCGGCAAGGCGGACGCCGACGGCAAGGATGTGAGCGTGCAGACCAAGGTCTTCCTCATGTCGGGCCAGTCCTACACAGTCGTGTGGAAGCTGACAGAGAGGAAGGGCAGTTTCAAGGTGGCCGACGCCAAGGTGATGGGCTTCTCGCTCATCTATCTGCAACGCGGCATCTTCACGTCCTTCCTGTCGAAGCGCAACGGCGACGTGGCCCAACTCGTGGCGGCGCTGAACCGCTGAGCCGGACCCCGGCTCACTTCTGCTGGACGCTCTCGATATAGGAGACGAGGGACTCGATGCGGTCCTTCACGATCAGTTCGCGCGTCTCGCGGTCGGTATCCTGCGAAACAGCCTCGACGTTGAACCAGTCGCCCCAGACCGGCATGTCGCGCATTCCGTGCACCTTCACATCGGTACGGCCATCAATCACCGCGGTCACGCGTTCGCGCGGGAACAGGCCGGTGTTGAGCTTGGACAGCATCGTCAGGTCGGGGACGGCGAGGGTGAGGAATTCGCCCAGCGTGCCATCGCCCTTGCCCTCGGGCCCATGACAGGCGGCACAGTAGTTTCGGTAGTCACGCGCGCCCAGCGCGAGGCTGATGCCCTCGCTGACGAGCGGGCCGCCCGTTGTTCCGGATGCCGCGGCCGCCTGGGCACCCGCCATGAGAAGACCGGCCGCCACGAGGCCCGTCACCAGAGATTTACGACGCATGCGCGTTCCCTCCGCTTTTCCCCGGTCAAACTCGCGCCCTTGCCTGGTTGCCGCCTTGACCCTGGTCAATTGAGAGATCGTTAACCCTGGCGGGTCTAGGGTCAGCGTTTCAACTGTAAGTCGCGTTGTCTCGAGTCATGCCCCATCTGCGGAAGTTCATCGCCGTTGCCGCTGTTGCGGCCGTCCTCGCCGGTTGTGGCGGTTCATCGACAAAGAAGACCAGCTTCGACACGCAGGGGCTCCGGGCGCCTGAGGGGTCGTGCTCCGTGAAGCCGTCCCGCATCGGGCTGGCCGAGAAAATCCGCGACATCGACGAGGGCAACGGCTGCGAGATCCCGAACGCCTGGCGGGTCCAGTCGCTGGGTTCGGTGTCGTTCAGCAGGGCGGCGACCATGAACTGCGGTCTCGCCGATCCGCTGAATGGCTGGCTCGAAAACGACGTGCAGCGCGCCGCCCGCAAGAATTTCGGCGAGCAGGTGGTGAGCATCGATGTTGCGGCGTCCTTTGCCTGCCGCGCCCGCAACCACAAGCAAGGCGCCAAGATGAGCGAGCACGGCTTCGGCAACGCCATCGACATCGCCGGCTTCACGCTGGAGAGCGGGCGCAAGGTCACCGTGCTGGACGGCTGGCGCGGCGGCAGGGACGAGCGCCGCTTCCTCGCCAGCGTGCACGAGGCGGCCTGCGGGCAGTTCCGCACCGTGCTCGGCCCCGATGCCGACCGGCACCACCGCGACCACTTCCACCTCGACCTGCAGAACCGCCGCAGTGGCAGCAGCTATTGCAGGTAGGCGTGGCGCATCTGTTGCAATCCGGCCCCATCCGGCGCATATCAGCGCCCATGAACGAGAAGAACATGGATCAGGAAATCA
>NZ_JBIICB010000098.1:0-13705 GCF_044239095.1 Aestuariivirga sp.
GCAAACCGCATTTCGTCCATCGCCTATGGCAAGGAACGCCCGGCCGCCCTGTGCGATGCGGAACAGTGCTGGTCGCAGAACCGCCGCGCCGTCACCGTCATCACCGGCGGCGCCAAGACGTCCTGATCCGGGGGCCAGCGGAACCTTCCCCGGCCGTTCTCGGGGGAAGGCGCTTTTTTGTGAATTTCGATCAGGTTATGTTAACCCTGTTGCGCCAGATTGCACGATGTGTAAGTCCATGTGCCGGAACTGGAAGAAGATGACTGTCATGCCGGCCGGCAAGGGGCCAGGGTACTGAGGAGTGGGTAGATGATTTCTCGTTTGGCGAGCCTCAAGTTTGTTGCGGTTCTTGGCTGCTTTCTGGCGCTTGCCGCATGCTCGAAGAAGAATACGCCCGATCTCAGTGCCGGCACCGGCCCTGGGGCCGCGGCGGTGCCGGGCTCCGAGCAGGACTTCACCGTCAACGTCGGCGACCGCGTGTTCTTCATGGAAGACAAGTCCACGCTGACGCCCGAGGCGCAGGAAACCCTCCGCCGCCAGGCCGAGTGGCTCAACAAGTACGGCAGGGTGACAGTGCAGGTCGAAGGCCATGCCGACGAGCGCGGCACGCGCGAGTACAATATCGCCCTTTCCGCAAGGCGCGCCACGGCCGCCCGCGAATACCTGATTTCCCAGGGGGTCGCCGCAAACCGCATCTCGTCGATTGCCTATGGCAAGGAACGTCCGGCTGCGCTTTGTGATGCCGAGCAATGCTGGTCGCAGAACCGCCGCGCCGTCACCGTCATCACCGGCGGGGCGAAATAGCAGCCACTGCGATCTGATCGCTGAAAGCTGCGGTACCAGCCTCAATTTTACCGCGATTACGGTTCACTTCCCGGGATTGAAAAGAACAATCCGCCCCCCTGGGGCCGTTTGGTGCAGATCATGCTCAGATTCGTGAAGATGTTGGTTGCCGCCTCAGCCTTGATTGGTGTGGGGCTCATTTCTCCCGCCTTAGCGCAAAGCGCCTCCGAAATGGCCGTGCGCATGCAGCAGCTGGAAGATCAGGTGCGCCGGCTCACCGGCCAGGTTGAAGAACTGTCCTTCGAGTTGAAGCAACTGCGCGCGCAGGGCGCGAGCGTTCCCCAGCAAAGTGGCGCCGCCGGGCAACTGACCCCGCCAGCAGCGCAGATTGCGGGCCAGCCGGACCCCAGTGAGCAGAAGCGGCTGGCGGCGGCCTCGGCGGGCGCACCCATTCCCGACAGCAATGACATCGAGGTCATCGAGCAGCAGCCGATCGGCGGTGCTGCGGGCGCTTTGCCGCAGACGGGTGCTGCTGATCTGCAGGTTCTGGGCGCCATGGATAATGCCGCAGCCCAGCAGGGCGATGGCGGTTTCCAGGGCAAGGTGCTGGTGCCTCCGTCCCAGCAGGAGCCGGGTGACGATGTCTTCATCCAGCAGGGCACCAACCCGATCGAGAATGTGGCGCTTGCCCCCGAAGCACTCGGCGAAACGCCTGAGTCGCTTTATGAGCGTTCCAATGAAAGCCTGCTCCGCCGTCAGTTCGGCGAGGCGGAGGCAGGTTTCGCGAATTTCCTGCAGAAGTATCCCGAGCACAGCCTTGCTGGCAGTGCCCAGTACTGGCTGGGCGAGACCTTCTATGCACAAGGCGACTTCAAGCGCGCCGCCGCCAGCTTCCTGCAGGGCTACA
This sequence comes from Aestuariivirga sp., assembly GCF_044239095.1. Classification (GTDB taxonomy): domain Bacteria; phylum Pseudomonadota; class Alphaproteobacteria; order Rhizobiales; family Aestuariivirgaceae; genus Aestuariivirga. Next base: position 1,691 of record NZ_JBIICB010000098.1, read on the forward strand.
AGAAGTACCCCAAGAGCCGCCGCGCACCCGACAGCTTGCTGAAACTCGGCATTTCGCTGAACCGGCTGGGGCAGGGGGATCAGGCCTGTGCAGCCTATTCCGCCGTGAGCGCGGAGTATCCCAAGGCGGTCGAAGCCCGCAAGCGCGCCCAGGCCGAATCGAAGCGTGCCGGCTGCGCATCCTGATCTAGCAGACCTCTCTCCACTTCGCCGCGAGCGTCATGTGGCGCTTGCGGTCTCCGGCGGGTCCGATTCGACCGCCCTGATGCGGCTCGCCAAGGACTGGAGCGGCAGCCATCATCCCGAATTGAAGCTGACTGTCCTCACGGTCGACCACGGCCTGCGGCCCGAATCCGCTGGAGAGGCCCTGTGCGTTGGTGCCTGGGCATCGGATCTTGGACTGCCGCATCACGTGCTGGCCTGGGAAGGGCCAAAGCCCGGGAGCGGGCTTCAGGCCAGAGCGCGTGAGGCACGCTACGGCCTGATGGCCGGCTGGTGCCGGCAAAACGAGGCTGGCCTGCTGCTCACCGGCCACACGCTGGACGACCAGGCGGAGACCGTGCTCATGCGGCTGGAGCGCAGCCTGAGCCCCGGCAGCCTTGCCGGCATCGCCGCGCACGGGAACTGGGAAGGCGTTCGGCTTTACCGCCCGCTCCTGCGCGCCAGGAGGCAGGCGCTGAGGGGCTACCTTACCGCACTGGGCCAAGGCTGGATCGAGGATGCCAGCAACGCCGACCCGCGGTTTGAACGGGTGAGGGTGCGCGAGGCGCTGACAGGGCTGCAAGGTACGGGTGTTACGCCCGAGCGGCTTGCCGCTCTAGCAGAGACGTGCGCCAGGACCAGCCTGCTCCTCGAGCGGCTTTCGGCGAATTGGCTGTCCCGCTGGGTGAGGGAGGAAGATGCGGGCATCTGCCATGTCCCCAAGGAGCCATTCCTGACCCTGCCGGAACCACTTCAGCAGCATATTCTGGCGCGCATCCTGCGCCATTACGGCGGGGGTCACTCCCAACCTGAGCCTCAGGAACTGCGCCGCCTCGCCCAATGGGTTGATGCCGGGCCGGTGCGCTGCACGCTCGGTGGCGCGCTGATCGGACGCCGGAAGTCCGGTTTCTGGGCCGCCCGGGAGATTGCCCGGGTCTCGCTCGAACCGCTCGTCATCCCGGAGAGCGGCTCTGCCATCTGGGATGGGCGGTTTCTGGTGACTGCGGCTCCCGGGGCCTGCGTGATGCCTGCTGGCCGTGCCCAGGCGCCAGTTGGGGAGGATGTTCCCTCCTTCGTCCGGAGGACATATCCCCATGTCCAGCAACCCGCAGGCGCCACGGAGGCCCCGCGGATCGATTTCCTGCGGATTACCCCCGCATAAGGGTCACATTTACGCTGATCCAATCCTTGGAAAAGACTTGGCATCATCCTATGTTAATGGGCAATGTAGGACCAGGACTGCCGGTACGGGGTTTCTTGCCGAACGGCGCATATCGAGGGATCACGTGAACCAATTCCGCAATTTTGCCGTCTGGATCGTCATTGCGCTGCTCCTGTTCGCGCTGTTCAGCATGTTCCAGGGCCAGGTCGGGCGAAGCTCCAGCGCCGAGATGAGCTATTCGGCTTTCCTCGACAAGGCGAACTCCGGCGGCATCCAGTCCATCGTCATCTCGGGCGACAACATCACCGGCAAGCTCACTGACGGGTCGACGGTGCAAACCACTGGTCCGCTGATGTATTTCGAGGACCAGCTGAGGGAACTGCGCGACAAGAACGTGCAGATCAGCTTCCGGGCTGCGCAGTCAGACTCCATCCTCACCAACGCACTGGTCTACTGGCTCCCGATGCTGCTGCTGATCGGTGTCTGGGTGTTCTTCATCCGGCAGATGCAGGCGGGCTCAGGCAAGGCCATGGGCTTCGGCAAGTCCAAGGCCAAGCTCCTGACCGAACGCCATGGCCGCGTGACATTCGAGGATGTGGCCGGCGTCGAGGAAGCCAAGGATGACCTCGTCGAGATCGTCGACTTCCTCAAGGACCCGCACAAGTTCCAGCGCCTCGGAGGCAAGATTCCGAAGGGCGCGCTGCTCGTTGGCCCCCCCGGCACTGGCAAGACGCTGCTGGCGCGCGCCATTGCCGGCGAGGCCAATGTCCCCTTCTTCACCATCTCGGGCTCCGATTTCGTTGAAATGTTCGTGGGCGTCGGTGCGTCTCGTGTGCGTGACATGTTCGAGCAGGCCAAGAAGAACGCGCCCTGCATCATCTTCATCGACGAAATCGACGCTGTTGGACGTCATCGCGGTGCGGGCCTCGGCGGCGGCAATGACGAGCGCGAGCAGACGCTGAACCAGCTCCTCGTCGAAATGGACGGGTTCGAGGCGAATGAGGGCGTGATCCTGATCGCCGCCACGAACCGCCCTGACGTCCTCGACCCGGCGCTGTTGCGTCCCGGCCGTTTCGACCGGCAGATCGTTGTGCCGAACCCGGATGTGCAGGGCCGTGAGAAGATCCTGAAGGTGCATATGCGGAACGTGCCGCTGGCGCCTGATGTTGATGCCAAGACCATTGCGCGCGGCACGCCGGGCTTCTCGGGTGCCGACCTCGCCAACCTCGTCAACGAGGCGGCACTTCTTGCGGCCCGCCGCAACAAGCGCATCGTCACGCATTCCGAATTCGAAGAGGCCAAGGACAAGGTGATGATGGGTGCTGAGCGCCGCTCCATGGCCATGTCCGAGGACGAGAAGCGCCTGACCGCCTATCATGAGGCGGGCCACGCGCTGGTCGCACTCAATGTTCCGAAGGCCGATCCCGTTCACAAGGCCACCATCATTCCGCGTGGCCGGGCGCTTGGCATGGTGATGCAGCTTCCCGAGGGCGACCGCCTGTCGATGAACTACACGCAGATGACCTCGCGCCTTGCGATCATGATGGGCGGCCGCATCGCCGAAGAACTGACCTTCGGCAAGGAAAATGTGACGTCCGGCGCCCAGTCCGACATCGAACAGGCCACGCGGCTCGCGCGCGCCATGGTGACGCGCTGGGGCTATTCTGACGAGCTCGGTACCGTGGCCTATGGCGAGAACCAGGAAGAGGTGTTCCTCGGCCACTCCGTGTCGCGCACGCAGAACATCTCGGAAGAGACCGCGCAGAAGATCGACCAGGAGGTGAAGCGCCTCGTGTCCAATGGACTTGCCGAAGCCCGCCGCATCCTGACTGACATGAATCACGATCTGGTGACGCTGGCCCAGGGTCTTCTCGAATACGAGACGCTGTCCGGCGAAGAGATCAAGAACCTGCTGAACGGCACGCCGCCCCGGCGCGACGATGGGGACTCATCGAAGAAGACCGCACGGGCATCCTCCTCGGTGCCGTCTACCGGGCAGCCGAAGACGGGCGGCGCGGGCGGCATGGAACCACAGCCGCAGGCCTGATGCAGAAGACCTATCTCAGGCCGGCGGGTCTGGTCTATGGACCTGACGCAAGGCTCATCATCAAGGAAGGCCGCGGAGCATCGCTCGGCGGCCTTTCCGCGATCGCCTATACACTCGTTGAAGAGATCGAGCGGAATGGACCGGCCGTCTCCCGCCGCTTCCTCTCCGCGACCTTGCCGCGCCAGACAGAGCTGCCATCCTTCCTCAACGGTGAACGCCCGCTGGTGATGGGCATCGTGAACGTCACGCCGGATAGCTTCTCTGATGGCGGACTTGCAGAGGACACGCAGCAAGCCATCGCGCGCGGTGTGCAACTCGCTGCGGATGGTGCCGACATGCTGGACGTCGGCGGTGAGTCGACGAGGCCCGGCTCGGATGGCGTGCCGGAGGATGAGGAACTCCGCCGTGTCATCCCGGTGATCGAGGAACTTGCCGCACGTGGCCATGCGGTCTCCATCGACACCCGCAAGGCCAATGTGATGCGCGCCGCCCTGAAGGCGGGCGCCCGCATGGTGAATGACGTCTCAGCCCTGACCTACGACCCGATGGCAATGGAGGCGATGGCCGCTGTCTCCTGTCCTGTCGTGCTGATGCATGCCCAGGGCGACCCCAAGACGATGCAACTAAGCCCGCACTACGATGACGTGGCTCTTGATGTGCATGACTGGCTCGAGGCGCGGATTGAAGCCTGCGTCGCGGCGGGGATCGCGCGCTCGCGCATCATTGCGGATCCCGGCATCGGCTTCGGCAAGAGTTTCCGGCACAATCTGGATGCACTCCGTCAGTTCACGCTGTTTCATGGGCTCGGCGTTCCGCTTCTGATGGGTCTTTCGCGCAAGGGCTTTATCGGAGCGCTCACCGGCGAGAAGGTGGCGGGCCATCGCGTCCATGGTTCGACCGGCGGCGCAATCTGGTCATGGCTTAATGGTGCGCATATTCTTCGTGTGCATGATGTGAAGGCAACTGTCGCGGCGCTGGCCGTGGCGGGTGCCGCGGCAGACCCCGACTCAAGCGGGCTCTGAGCAGGGGAGTTCTGAATGACGCGGAAATACTTCGGAACCGATGGCGTGCGCGGGCGCGCCAATTCGGGCGCCATGACGGCGGATATGGTGCTCAAGATCGGAATGGCTGCTGGAAACCTTTACAGGCGCGGCAGCCACCGCCACCGTGTGGTGATCGGAAAGGACACAAGGCTTAGCGGTTACATGATCGAGAATGCGCTGACATCCGGTCTTCTTGCCTCTGGAATGGATGTTTTCCTGTTCGGGCCCGTGCCCACGCCAGCTGTTGCGATGCTGACCCGTTCGATGCGCGCCGACCTCGGCATCATGATCTCGGCCTCACATAATCCGTACGCGGACAATGGGATCAAGATATTCGGACCCGACGGCTACAAGCTTTCGGATGAGCAGGAACTCGACATTGAGGCGATGCTGGACGATCCTGGCAAGCTCAGTCTTGCGGCTTCTCCGGAAATCGGCCGCGCCAAGCGCATCGAGGATGCGCAGGCGCGCTATATTGAGTTCGCCAAGCGCACATTTCCGAAGGACATGACGCTCGATGGCCTGCGCGTCGTCATCGATACGGCCAATGGCGCGGCCTACAAGGTGGCGCCCACGGCGCTGTGGGAGCTGGGCGCCGAGGTGATCCAGATCGGCAACGAGCCCAATGGCATCAACATCAATGACGGCTGTGGTTCGACCCATCCAGAAGCCATGTGCGCACGGGTCAAGGAGCTTCGCGCCGACATTGGCATCGCACTCGACGGAGATGCCGACCGCGTGATCATCGCCGATGACCAGGGGCGCGTCGTCAACGGTGACCAGCTGATGGCGCTGATCGCCAGCTCATGGGCAAGCCGCGGCGAATTGCGCGGCGGAGGCCTGGTGGCGACCATCATGTCGAATCTGGGTCTCGAGCGTTTCCTCGCTACAGAAAAGCTTTCGCTGGTGCGTACCAAGGTTGGCGACCGCTACGTGGTCGAGCACATGCGCGCCCATGGCTATAATGTCGGCGGTGAACAGTCCGGCCACATTGTGCTGTCGGACTTCTCCTCGACGGGAGACGGGTTGCTGGCGGCCCTCCAGGTTCTGGCCGAGGTGAAGCGGCGGGACAAGCCGGTGAGTGACGTGTGCAACGTCTTCACGCCGCTGCCGCAGATCCTGAAGAGCGTGAAGTTCAGGCAGGGCGCGCCGCTCGAGGATCGGCACGTCAGCGCGGCGATCAGCGATGCGCAGGCGCGGCTCGGCAATTCCGGGCGCCTCGTCATCCGTCCGTCGGGCACGGAGCCGGTGATCCGCGTGATGGCCGAAGGGGATGACGAAGGCCTGGTTGCGGCCATCGTCGATGAACTTTGCGGCGCCATTGCCAAGGCCGCGGCCTAAAGCGGCGGGCGGTCAGTTGAGACCGCTCCTTATTCTCACCGTCATGCCAGCTTGCGCTGGGTTGACGGCACGGTTGGTGACCAAAACTTCCAGTGAACTCGCCGGATTGCCCGCTACTACCGTGCAAGGCCCGCTGTGAACGCAGCCACGTCGCGGTCAAGCAGCATGGTCCGCTTCGCGTCTTCTCCCGCGATCACATAAGGGTCTGGTGCCATCTCTGCTTCGCCACCAGACAGGAAGTCGGGCGTGTCGAGCTTGCCTGCCTCGTAGCAGAAGTTCCGCGTCTGGGTGTCGATTGGCTCATAGACGTCATCGGTGAAGATATTGCCGGAATTGAGAATGGTCGTGACGGTGATGGCGTAGTCCCCGTCTCTCAGGATGGTGAGACGCAGTTCCCGGCGGCCGCGCTCGCCGAGATCTGTGCGAATGAGCGTGTGCGGCTTGCCGTCCTTCGTCACGTAGGTCGACCAGCTTCCGCCCTGCACCCAGTCGCTTTGTGAGGCCTCGAAATCTGTCCTGACAAGATCCGCGAGGGAGCTCTTCAGCGCGAGCGTCCAGCCGATTTCGCCGCATTTTGCGGTCACCGCACTGGCCTGCGCGGGAGGTGTGACGGCGGCCAAGGCCATCAGCAGGCAAAGCAAACGCGTGATCATGGTTCCAACTGCCAATGATACAAAAATCAATTAGCAAAAAACGCTATGGTTGTAAATCACGGCTGGCGCAAGAGATTCTTGGTGAATTCTTCCACGTCCTTGTCCGACAGCAGCGCCTTACGCGCCTCCTCGCCTGTTTCGGTGTATGCAGCCGTATCCATCGTGGCATATTCAGCTGCGGGCACCAGAAGCCGTCCGCCACAAAAATAGAAGAACTCCGTGGTGCGCTTCGCGGTGCCGTTGGGCCCCGCGCCGTCGATGAAGGCATGGCGGAGATAGTCGACGCGGGTGATGGCGATGCCATAGGCCTATTCACCCAGGATGCTGAGCCGCCGCTCGTCCATCCCGCTCTCGCCGCCATCGATACGGATAATGGAATGCGTCTTTCCATCAGGCTTGGTGTAGATGCGCCACACGCCACCCTCCGTGGACTGAATATCGCTGACCGTGCGCTCGGTCATCTTCAGGCCGCCGAGCGGCGCGGCGAGCGCAGTCTCGATCCCGGACACCGCGCACTCCGCTGCGGATGAGGCAGAGGCCGCGCAACAGAGCAGAATGGCCGCAATCACTATTCTCATTCGAGGATCCTCCATTTGCTTTCCATTTACCATGAGACGCGCGCCCCGTGCAGTATGGTCGAGGAAGCCTCTACAGATTATTCCGGATTGGCACAGGTTCATGTTGCTTTGCTGCAACAGATGCCACGGGACTTTTTTCCGCCGCATTCGCGCCCGCCTTCAAACACGGAGCATCTCTAATTCTTCTCTCATTGGATGTTTCGCGTTTGCAAGGGAGTAAGAGAACATGAAGAACTTCACCAGGGCGCTGTCGAGCCTCGGTTTGCTTGCGGGCGTTGCTGCTCCCGCGATTGCAGCTGACTATACTCCGGAAGCGGTGGTCACGGCATCCGGCTTGTATCTTCGCGGAGATGCCGGCTGGTCCTGGCTGGGCACAGACGAGGACGACGACAGTGTGCTCGTGCTTGGCGGTGGTCTTGGCTATCAGTTCAATGACAATCTCCGCACCGACCTGCGCGTCGACTGGGCGGGGCTGGGTGATGACGAGTCTTCCTTGACCACGGTTCTGGGCAACGTCTACTTCGACATTCCCCTTGAGACGATCCTGACCCCCTATCTCGGCGCGGGCGTTGGCTATGGTTGGGTCGACTCGTCCGGCAATGACGATAATGGCGCGGCCTTCGCGCTGATGGCTGGTGTGGAGGTGAACCTCACCGAAAACCTGAGTGCCGATGTGGGCTATCGCTATCGCCAGATCCTGTCGGAAGAGGTCTATGACCATCAGGCGCTGGTGGGTCTCCGCTACGGTTTCTGACGCGGCCCGCGGATTTCCTGGCCGCCCCGGAGGACACTCCGGGGCGGTTTTGCGTGAGTATACTTGCGCAACGGCTGGAAATGCGCGATATGGGTCGCGGGCTAGCCCTCCCCACCGAGGGCCGGTCCATCTGCAAGGATGGAGCAAAACATGACGATTACGAAACCGGCTGTGCGCCCGGCATGCGCGCATTTTTCATCTGGCCCCTGCGCCAAGATCCCGGGCTGGTCTACCACTCTCCTCAAGACTGAATCGCTGGGCCGCTCGCATCGTTCGAGCGTCGGCAAGTCGCGGCTGAAGCGCGCCATCGATCTCACCCGCGCGGTGCTTGAGGTTCCCCCAACCCATCTGATCGGCATCGTTCCGGCTTCTGATACGGGTGCAGTCGAAATGGCCATGTGGTCGCTGCTGGGGCAGCGGCCTGTTGACATGCTGGCCTGGGAAAGCTTCGGGGAGGGTTGGGTCTCCGATGTGATCAAGCAATTGAAGCTCAAGGACGCGCGGAAACTCACCGCGCCATATGGGGAGCTTCCCGATCTCTCCGCGGTCGACTTCGATCATGACGTTGTCTTCACCTGGAACGGCACGACATCCGGCGTGCGGGTGCCTGACGCCAACTGGATCCCGGCTGACCGCAAGGGCCTCACCATCTGCGATGCGACCTCCGCCGCCTTCGCGCAGGCCATGGATTTCTCCAAGCTCGATGTCGTCACCTTCTCCTGGCAGAAGGTGCTGGGAGGCGAGGGTGCGCATGGCGTCCTCATCCTCGGGCCCCGCGCCGTCGAGCGGCTCGAAAGCTACTCCCCGCCCTGGCCCCTGCCGAAGATTTTCCGGCTCACCAGCGGCGGCAAGCTCATCGCTGGCATCTTCGAGGGTGAGACGATCAATACCCCCTCGATGCTCTGCGTGGAGGACTATATCGTAGCACTCGAATGGGCCCAGTCGGTGGGCGGCCTCAAGGGCCTTATGGCGCGGGCAGACGCCAATGCCGCCGTGGTGCAGCGCTGGATCGACTCGCGCGATTTCGCGACAAATCTTGCAAAGCTTGCCACGACACGATCCAACACCTCGGTATGCCTCACGCTGAAGGCTGACGAGAGCGTTCCGAAGAAAATGGTGAAGCTGCTGGAGGCGGAAAAAGCCGCCTTCGACATCAGCTCCTATCGCGATGCCCCGCCGGGCCTCCGCATCTGGTGCGGTGCCACAGTTGAGACCTCGGACCTCGAGGCGCTGATGCCATGGCTCGACTGGGCCTATGCCCAGGCGGCGGCCAGCTGATCCTCACTCACCGCATTTTCCATTTCCTCATCTGGAGTGTCCACCATGGCTCCCCGTGTTCTCGTCTCCGACAAGCTCTCCGAAACCGCCGTCCAGATCTTCCGCGACCGAGGCGTTGAGGTCGATTACCTGCCCGATCTCGGCAAGGACAAGGATGCGCTGCTTGCTGCTATTCCCAACTATGACGGCCTCGCCATCCGCTCCGCCAGCAAGGTGACGCCGAAGATCATCGCTGCCGCCACCAGGCTGAAGGTCATCGGCCGCGCCGGCATCGGTGTCGACAATGTTGATATTCCGGCCGCGACGCAGCGCGGCATCGTGGTGATGAACACGCCATTCGGCAATGCCATTACCACCGCCGAGCATGCGATCGCCATGATGATGGCTTTGGCCCGCCAGATACCCGAGGCCAATGCATCGACACATGCAGGCAAATGGGAAAAGAATCGCTTCATGGGTGTCGAGCTCTTCAACAAGACGCTCGGTGTCATTGGATGCGGCAACATTGGCTCGATCGTGGCGGACCGCGCGCTGGGCCTCAGGATGAAGGTGGTCGCCTTCGATCCCTTCCTGTCGCCAGAACGCGCCATCGAAATCGGCGTCGAGAAGGTGGAACTCGACGAGATTTTCCGCCGTTCCGACTTCATCACGCTGCACACGCCCCTGACGGACAAGACCCGCGGCATCATTGATGCGGCCGCTCTGGCGAAGTGCAAGAAGGGCGTTCGCATCATCAACTGCGCGCGCGGCGGCCTTGTCGTCGAGGATGCTCTCTATGAAGCCTTGAAGGCGGGCCATGTCGCGGGCGCCGCCCTTGACGTGTTCGAGGTCGAGCCTGCCACCAGCCACAAGCTGTTTGAGCTTGAGAACGTGGTGGCGACACCGCACCTCGGCGCTTCCACGGGTGAGGCGCAGGAGAATGTGGCTCTGCAGGTGGCTGAGCAGATGGCAGACTACCTGATGTCAGGCGCTGTCTCCAACGCCCTCAACATGCCGTCCATTTCTGCCGACGAAGCGCCACGGCTGAGGCCCTTCATCGCAGTGGCTGAAAGGCTGGGATCCTTCGCGGGCCAGCTGACCGAGGAGCCCGTTACCAGCATCATCATCGAATATGCGGGCGAGGTGGGCGAGATGAATACCCGCGCGCTGACCTCCGCTGCACTTGCCGGCATTCTGCAGCCGATGCTCGGCACGGTGAACATGGTCTCCGCTCCTGTGGTGGCGCGCGAACGCGGCATCAAGGTCGATGAAGTGAAGCAGTCGCAGCGCGGGGCCTATGAAACCTATATTCGCCTCACGGTGAAGACGGCCCATCTCGAGCGGTCTGTGGCAGGCACTGTCTTTTCGGATGGCAAGGCGCGCATCATCCAGATCAAGGGCATCGACATGGAAGCGGAGTTCGGGCCGCACATGCTCTACATCACGAACGAGGACAAGCCTGGCTTCATCGGAGCGCTGGGCACGCTGCTCGGCAATGCTGGTGTCAACATCGCGACCTTCAACCTGGGCCGCAAGGCGCAGGGTGGAGAGGCGATCTGCCTTGTCTCAATCGACGAAGCGCCGCCGAGAAATGTGCTCGACGCGCTGGCCGGATTGCCGCAGGTGACACACGCCAAGCCGCTGGCCTTCTGAGCGGCATCCTTCCGCCTTTATTCCTCTCCCCGGATGGGGAGAGGAATGCCGTTTGCAGTTGCGGCCCGTTAAGGTCCACCCATCATCTTCGTGATATCGGTGCCGTTGACTGTGACGCTGCCCTCCGGCGTGCTCTCAATCGCCCAGGAAAGATAACCGTCTGCTCCCTGCTTTCCGAGGCCCTTCACCAGCAGCAGAAGGGGGGCGATCTGCTGCATGCCCATCTCCGGGGGTGCTGTCTGCAGGGCAGTCATCGTTTCGTCGAGCCCCTTGAGTTTCATGATGCCCTGGCCCTGAGGCGTCGCCACCGGGCCCGCCGTCATGCTGCCTTCCGCCGTGAGGTGATAGAGCGCCGAGACCATCTCACTCAAGCCGAGGCCGATGGTGACGGTGCCGCCGGGAAACAGTGCGGGCAACAATTCATTGTCGAAGTCTGGCGGCAAGGGCGGATCCTGCGCGAGGTCGAACCTGTCGATGAGCATTCCGGCCGGGGCGGCGAGGTTGAAGCCACCGATGTTAAAGTCGATCGTGAGATTCTCCGGCACCAGCCCTGTCGCCCATTGCGGTACGAGTTCCTGCGGCACGCGGAAACCCGTAAAGGTGAGCTTCTCCCGAAAGCGCCCATCAGCGACGAGGCCGCTCATATCCACCGCCATGGCCAGTTGCTGCACGCCGAAGCTTCCGGCGATGCTGTTGAGGTTGACCTCCTTCATCGTGCTCTCGGCCGATATCCGCGCGAAGACCGGCAGCGCTGCGCGCAGTTTGTCCTTGAGTTCCGCCTGACCGGCTATCGCCGCCTGTCTCGTTTTGTGCGCGATTGCCCAGGCGACAAGGTCGTTCACCGCCCGCGCCTTAAGGCCGCTGTAGGCGATGGACTGCGCACCCTCGGGCGAACTCAGGGTGAAGTCTATCGCCGGGGCGGATCCGTCCGGAGTTGCGGGCAGGCTCGTGGTCTGCCGCAAGCCCGTATAGCTCATGGTCGAGGAACCATCGACGTTTCCGTCTGTTCCGGTGCTCGCTGACTGTGTCTTCAGCGAGGCAAGCGTATAGCTGGAACGGGCGGTCTGGTTCTGCTCCGTCACCGTCTGCTCGACCGCAATCTGCTTGTACTCGGCCGAGGTCGACGCGAATGTGCCAAGCGCCTCATCGAAGATGCCCGTGCCGGTGATGGCGCCGATCTGCGCCTTTATGTCAAACTGACCCTCGGCCCTTGCTGAAATGGAGAGTGGTTGGTTCTGGTCCACCTGCCATTTGCCCGATCCTTGCGGCGTGATTGTCCACTCGATGGGGGTCAGGCTTGCCGAGAGGCCCGGTGCCGCCAGCCTGG
>NZ_JBIICB010000099.1:0-13672 GCF_044239095.1 Aestuariivirga sp.
GGTGTTCATGAACCGGCTGAGCAAGGGCATGCGGCTGCAGTCGGACCCGACGATCATCTATGGCATCACCGGCGGCAAGGGGCGGCTGGACCGGGCATTGACCCGCAAGGACATCGACACGGCCACCGAATACAACACCTATCGCATTGATGGCCTGCCGCCGGGCCCCATCGCCAACCCGGGCCGTGCCGCGCTGGAAGCGGTGCTGAACCCCACACCCACCAAATATCTCTATTTCGTGGCCGACGGCACCGGCGGCCATGCCTTTGCGGCGACGCTTGCCGAGCATAACCGCAATGTGCGCAAGTGGCGCAAGATCGAGGGCAACGCCGCTGCCGCCGCTGCCGCCGAGGAGGCCGGGGAAACAGACGCCGCCGCCACCGCGGAGCAGCCGGCCGGGGCCGCCGCCGCTGACACTGAGGGCCCCCTCGCCGCCGTGACCGAAACCATGGAAGCGCAGCAGGCTCAGGCCGCCCCCGCCCAACCTGCAAAGCCTGCCCAGCCTGCAAAGCCTGCCCAGCCTGCCAAGCCTGCCGAGGCCACCAAGGCGGATCTGGCGCCTGGCACCATCGTCATGGTCGAGGGCCGCCCGGCGGTGATACCCCGGCTTCGTCCGGCGCGTTGAACGGTTTGCCGGTTGGCCGAACTGTTCTAAACATGTTCGCCTGATTCACCTTTCAGGGACGGCGATGCCCATCTCCAGCATGACCGGATTTGCCCGCAGCTCGGGCGAGCACCAGGGCCTTTACTGGCAATGGGAGATCAAGAGCGTGAACGGCAAGGCGCTGGATGTGCGCCTGCGCCTGCCGCCCGGCTTCGAGGCGCTGGAGCTGCCGGTGCGCGCAGCACTGGCCGCCGCCTTCAAGCGCGGCAATTTGCAGGTCTCGCTCAGCGTCAGCGGCGCAGTACAGCGCGAGACGGTGCGCCTCAACCAGGAGATCCTCGACCGGCTGGTGGCGGCGGGCGAGGCCCTGCGCGCCCGGATCGGTGGCGAGCCGCTGCGGGCGGATGTTCTGCTGTCCATCCGGGGCGTGGTCGAGGTCGCGAGCGTTCCCGAGGATGAGGCCCAGGCCGAACGCCGCCACGCCGCCATGCTCGAAAGCTTTGGCGAGGCGCTCACGGCGCTGGGCGCCGCCCGGCTTGAGGAGGGCGCGCGGCTCCACGCGATTCTCACCCAGCAGGTTGCGCGCATCGCGGAGCTTGGCAATTCCGCCCGCGCAAGTCCTGCGCGGTCGGCCGATGCGATCCGCACCCGGCTTGCCGAGCAGGTCGCCCGCCTGTTGGAAACGGGCGCAGCCCTCGACCCGGACCGGCTGCACCAGGAGGCGGTGCTGGCCGCCACCCGCGCCGATATCCAGGAGGAACTGGACCGGCTCGACTCCCACGTCGAGGCCGCGCACCAGCTTCTCGGTGCGCATGAGGCCATCGGGCGCAAGTTCGATTTCCTCGCGCAGGAGTTCAACCGTGAGGCCAACACGCTGTGCTCCAAGGCGTCCGACCGCTCGCTGAGCCTGATCGGCCTCGACCTCAAGACCGTGATCGACCAGATGCGCGAGCAGGTCCAGAACATCGAATGAAGAAAGCTACGCCATGACCCATATCCAGCGCCGCGGCCTCCTGCTCGTCATGTCTTCGCCCTCGGGGGCGGGCAAGACCACGCTGTCCCGGCGGCTGCTTGCCGCCGATCCGATGATCACCATGTCGGTCTCCGTCACCACCCGCGCGCCCCGCCCGGGCGAGGTCAACGGCAGGGATTATCACTTCATCACGCATGAGGAGTTCGGCAGGCTCCGGGACCGCGGCGACCTGCTCGAATATGCGGAGGTCTTCGGCAATTTTTACGGAACGCCGAGGCGGCCGGTGGCGGAGGCGCTCCAGGCCGGCCGCGACGTGCTCTTCGACATCGACTGGCAGGGCACCCAGCAGCTCGGCGCGGCGATGCAGGACGATCTCGTGCGGATCTTCATCCTGCCGCCCTCGGCGGAGGAGCTGCGTGAGCGCCTCATCGGGCGGGCCCAGGATTCAGCATCCACCGTCGCCAAGCGCATGGCCAAGGCGGCGGACGAGATCAGCCACTGGCCCGAGTATGACTACGTGATCGTCAACGACGACATTGGCAAGGCCAGTGTGGAAATTGAAGCAATCCTCACCGCCGAACGCCTGCGCCGCCGGCGGCAGGTGGGGCTCACCGATTTCGTCCGTGGGCTGACGAAGACACTGTAGGCCTGGCTGTTACCCGAGGTGCGCGGCGATCCGCGCGAAGGCCTCCACCTCGATCTGCTCGGCCCTTGCCTCCGGATTGATCCCGAGTTCGGCCAGCATGGGCTCCGGTTCGGGCACCAGGCTCTTCAGGCTCGCGCGCAGCATCTTGCGGCGCTGGCCGAAGGCGGCGGCGGTCACGCGCTCCAGCACGTCGAGGCGGCAGGCGGGCAGTGGCGATGCCCGGGGCACCAGCTGCACGATCGAGGAGGTGACCTTGGGCGGCGGCGTGAAGGCGGAGCGGTTGACGTCGAACAGCTTCCGCGCCGTGCAGCGATACTGGCTCAGGACCGACAGCCGCCCGAAATCCTTGCCGCCAGGCCGGGCGACGATGCGCTCGGCAACTTCCTTCTGGAACATCAGGGTAAGCGAGGCGAAGAAGGGCGGCCATGCCTTGGCCGAAAGCCAGCCCACCAGCAGGGGCGTTGCGATGTTGTAGGGCAGGTTGGCCACGATCTTCGCCGGGCGGCCTTCCGCCAGGGCCTCGTAGTCCGTCTCCAGCGCGTCGCCTTCGATGATGGTCAGGCGGCCCGGAAAGGCCAAGGCGATGTCCTCCAGTGCTGCGATGGCGCGCGCGTCACGCTCGATGACGACGAGGCGTGTCGCACCCTCGAGCAGCAGCGCCCGCGTCAGCCCTCCGGGGCCGGGGCCGATCTCGATCACCGTGCCACCGTCGAGCGGTGCCGCCGCACGCGCAATGCGGCGGGTGAGGTTCAGGTCGAACAGGAAGTTCTGCCCCAGCGCCTTTTTCGCGGCGAGGCCGTGCCGCGCGATCACCTCGCGCAGCGGCGGCAATTGGTCCTCGCTCACGAGGCGGCCTTCGCCATCAGGGCCGCCATCCGGATCGCGGCGATAAGGCTCTTCGGGTTGGCGCGGCCCGTCCCGGCGATGCCGAGCGCCGTGCCATGGTCTGGCGACGTGCGGATGAAGGGCAGGCCGAGGCTCACATTGATGCCGCCGTGGAAGTCCAGCGTCTTCACCGGGATGAGTGCCTGGTCGTGATACATGCAGAGGATCGCGTCATAGGTGGCGCGCGCCTCGGCGTGGAAGGCGGTGTCGGCGGAGAGCGGGCCCGCAACGTCGAAGCCTTCCTGCCTCAGCGTTTCCAGCGCCGGGCGGATGATCTCGATTTCTTCCCGTCCCATTGCCCCGTTCTCGCCCGCATGCGGGTTGAGGCCGGTGAAGGCCAGGCGCGGCTGCGTGATGCCGAAGTAGTGCTGCAGGTCCCTGGCGGTAACCCGTGCTTGCGCAAGGATCGCCTCCTTCGTCAGCTGCGAGGGCACGTCCTTCAATGCGATGTGCACGGTCACCGGAATGGCCCGCAGGCCATCCGCCACCAGCATCATCACTTCCTGTACGGGCCTGCCGTGGCGGGCTGACAAATGCGCCAGGTAATCGGTATGGCCCTGATGCCGGAACCCGGCTTCATAGAGCGCGTCCTTCTGGATCGGGTTGGTGACGATCCCCGCCACCTTGCCGGCGAAGGCAAGCTCAACCGCCTCGTCGATCGCGGCGATCACCTGGGCTGCCGTTCCGGGCGCGATGACCCCGGGCCGGGGATGCTGCGCCAAAGGCCGGTGCAGGACGGGGAGGGCGGCGGCGAACATCCCGGCCGCGCCGGCGGGCTCTGCGATCCGCCCGATGGGAAGGTCAGGGTTGCGGGCCTGCCAGTAGCCGGCGTCCCCCAGCAGGAAGAAGGCGCATGACGGTTCGTTGCGCAGCGCACGCCAGGCGGCGGCGGTGATGTCGGGTGCCACGCCTGCCGGTTCGCCTGTGGTCAGGACGAGGGGTGCCGCCGCCATCTGACCGTCACTGCTGGGCGTAGTTCGCGTTGCGATACTCAACGTAAACGTTCTCGCGCGCGATCTTCAGATAGTCTTCCTCGATCTTGTCGTATTTGTCGTTGATCACCAGGCGCTCCACCTGCTCGCGCGATGGCATATCGAAGTCGGGTTTGGGCGGCGTGATGGTGCGCACCCCGCACAGCGCCACGAGCTGGATCCCGCTTTTGCCGCGCATGGGTCCGATGGCGCGGCCCTTGCCCGCCTTGTCCAGCGCCTGCTTCATGGGCTTGGGCAGCTTGGCGCCGTCGGCCTCGAATTGCTTGCCGAACTTGACGTTGAAGATTCCCTCGGCTGCCTTTCGGGCATTGCCGCAGCCGTTGAAGCGCTTCAACACCTGCTGCGCCTCGATGGCGCGAGACTGCAACAGCATGGGGTCCTGGCCGTCGATCGGCAGGCTGATCTCCATGAGCGAGTACACCGTGAGTCCCCGCATGCGCGGGTCGCTCATGATCTTCTTCATCTGCGCGTTCACTGTCCTGTTGATCTCGGCCATCCTGGCGTCGACCTCCGCAGGCGTCGCCTGCACCGCCTCGCGGTACTTGGCGGAAACGATACGGCTGAATGCGATCGTGGACTGAAGATAGCGGCGGAAGTTGGCTTCGCTGATTCCCGCCTTCTTGAGCCTGGCGAGAAGCTCATTGCGCGAGAGCTTCATGCCCTTGGCGATCCGGTCGATGCGCTGCGTGACTTCCGAGTCCGGCGGAATCATCATGAGGCGCTTGGCCTCGAGCATCTTCACCTGGTCGTCGATGAGGTTCTGCAGCGCCTGCTGGCGGGTCATGCCTCCGGAGGGGAGGTCGCCCAGGATCTTGCGCAGCTCGATGCGCTGGCTGATGTCACGTTCGGTTATCGGCTGATCATTGGCAACCGCCACGATGCCCTGGGTCTCGGCCCTGACGCTGCCGGCATAGCCTGCGACCGCGCAAATAGCCAAGGGAGCGGCGATCGCCGCCGCCAGAATGCTCCGCCACATCTTCATCAGAGCTTGAACCCGCCCGCGATGGCGCCGATCGTTCTCAGCTCGATTCCGAGTTCGATGCGATGGTCCGTGCCGCTGCTACCGCTGCCGGACTCGTCATAGTTGTCACGCGACATCGAATACTGGATCTCGGCCTTCATGCAGTCGCATTCGAACGCGGCGCCGATCGAGTTTTCCATCACCTTGCTCTCCTCCAAATCATAGCGGACGCCACCGAAGACGCTCCACACCTCGTCGATGTGGTAGGTGCCGTCCGCCCAGATCTGCTGGGCATCCTCCGGCCGGCCGTAATTGGCGGCCGCCGCAATGTCAGCGTAGCTCAGAGAGCCGGAAAACTGGTCGAAAGTGAGGCCAAGGGTCGCCTCCTGGACGTTGATGCGCGAAAGGTCCTCTTCCACCCGCGCCTGGTAACCCAGCGTCGCATGCTCGTTCAGTTGCAGTGCGACGGCGCCGACCAGGTCCGAGGAGGCGCCATCAAGGCCGGAGCCAGCCGTGAAGCTGTTCTCGCCCGCGATGTGGAAGCTCTCGCCCAAGCTCGTGCGGATGAAGGTGCCGTTCTCGCCGAGCAGTGTGTAGTTGATGCCGGCATTGGCCCTGACACCGCCCTCGCGCCGGTCATAGCCGGTGAAGCGGTCACTCAGGAACAGGCTGGTCGAGTCAAAGTTCAGGGTGATCGCGTCTTCGTTGGCGTTGTCGTCGTCATGCTCCTCGGACGGGGCGGCGATCACCTGCAGCACCGGGGTCAGCACGCTCTGGACCGAGCCGTGACTGGCGATGAACGGCATGCGCACGTCGAAGCCTGCCGAGGGCGTGGCGAAGAGGTCGGTTTCCTCGTTCTCCTCGCTCCCGGGCACGTCCTGGGAGAAATAGGCGTCCGAGCGGACCTGCGCGAAGGGCGTCACCACCAGGCCGGCGCCCGTGATCATGCGCCGCTTCCATTCGGCATAGCCCATGGCGTGGGTCTGGTGGGTCCCGAGTTCGAGGGCGAGATCGGGCTCGTCGACCGATTCCTGGCGCTGCAGGGAATAGGCGTTGAAGCGCACGCTGACCTCGCCGCCCAGCACCTCGGGCTCCAGCACATAATCGCCCTGGATGAAGGGCAGCGCCACCGGCATGGTCTCCGGGTCATCCGAGTCAGACAGTGTCTGCCAGCCGATGATCTGGGCCTTGGTATAGTTGCGGTCTGACAGGCCGGTGGCTTGGATGTTGCTCGCCAGCATGTCGCGGTCGTCGAGGTCGTAGTCCGAAAGGAAGTCACGGTCGCTGACAGTGGTGGCGTCCCAGCCCCAGCTCCAGGTCGTGTTGATGTCGAAGTCACCCTTGGTCCGCCCGGCGGTGCGCCAGTTCCGGCTCACATCCTCGTTGTCGCTGCCTTCGAGCTCGTAAATGCCCCAGACCCGCGCCGAATAGATGCCCGATGACAGGCGGTGGCGCCATTCGACGTCGCCCAGCACGCCTTGCTGCGTGGTCCACAGGGGCGAGAAGGTCAGGTCCATGTTGGGGGCGATGTCCCAGAAGAACGGCGTCCTCACGCCGAAGCCGGCATGGCCGGAATAGAAGGAGGGCAGCAGGAACCCGCTGCGCCGCTTCACCGTCGGGTCCGGGTAGGCGAGGTAGGGCGTCCAGAATACCGGCACGCCGCCCAGCTCGAGGCGCGCGTTGGTGTAATAGATGGTGCGTTCCTGCAGGTCGTGCTTGGCCTCGCGCGCCACGATCTGCCAGGCGGGCGTTCCGCCCTCGCTGACGCAATCGACGCAGGCGGTGTAGCTGGCCTTCTCGTAAATCGTGATGCCGTTCTCGAAGCGGCGGGCGTACTGCGCCGTGATCGTCACATCATTGGTGAGAAGCGCCCTCACATGGCGGGCGAAGCCTTCACGGAAGGTGTCCTTCAGTTCCGCGAACTCGGCTTCCATCACATTGCCGTTGGGCTCGCGCAGCACGATCGAGCCGTTGGCGCTGAAGGTGCCGCTCTTCATGTCGTAGACGACCCTGGTGGCGGTCAGCACATAGGGGCCGTAGGTGAGCTGCACGGTGCCTGTGGCGGTCGCCACGTCCGACCGGCCGTCATACTGAAGCTTCTCGGCCACGACGTCGACGCGCGTGCCCTTCGGGATGGCATCGTCGACGGGCGCCACGAATTCCGGGGCATCCGCCATGCGCGCATGGGCGGCGGCCGGGAACAGGGCAAGGCCGGCAGCGGCCAGCAGGCCGAGAATGCACACATGCATCCCAGCACCGCCCCGCCGTCCAAGGCTTCGTAAATTTTTTGCCACCTGGCCCCTGATGCAGAATTTCATCGAGTCTTAACGGCTTTCCCGGGGGCCGGGAAGACCTGAGTTGGGGTCATACTGGAGCAGGATGGCGATTGTGGTGGACCACAGTCGCAGCATGGTTAATGAAATCTACGTGACGTTGCGAAAAGGGCGCGTTTCCATTACGCCCGAAAGCGGCTATGAGACGGAAGAACTCCGCAAGGGATATCCATGAAAATCAGCTTCGTTTCTCCCGTCCTTCCGAAAACCGGCGTACTCGTCCTCCTCGTTGCCGAAGGCAAGGGGCTTGAGGGTCTCGCAGCCGATGCCGACCAGCGCACCGGCGCGCAGATCACCCGGGCGATGGCGGCGGCCAAGTTCACTGGCAAGCGCGACACGACGCTCGACCTCGTGGCGCCGGGCGGCGGCTGGACACGCATCGTCCTGTTCGGCCTCGGGGCGCCCGCCTCGTTGCGCCCGCTCGATCTTGAGATGCTGGGCGGTGCTGCGGCCGGCGTCATCACTGCCATCAAGGCTGACCGGGTGGCGATCGCTGCCAGCCTTGAGCTCGGCGGGCTTGCGCCGCGCGAGTCCTCAGCACTGATCGCCTCGGGCGTCCGGCTGAGGGTCTACAGCTTCAACCGCTACAAGTCGAAGAAGCCCGAGGCCATGCCGCTGAAGGAGGTGAGCATCCTCTCCACGGACGCGCGCGGCGCGCGTCAGCGCTTTGCCGCCTTCGATGCCGTGGCAGATGGCGTGCATCTCGCGCGTGATCTCGTCAACGAGCCGCCCAACCACCTGCATCCCGTTGAATTCGCGGAGCGCATGCGGCCGCTGGCGAAGCTCGGCGTCAAGATTTCCATCATGACGCCGGCCCAGATGAAGCGGCTCGGCATGAACGCGCTTCTCGGTGTGGCCCAGGGCTCTGCCCATGAGGCGCGCATGGTGGTCATGGAATGGAAGGGCGGCAAGGCCAGCGAACGGCCCGTGGCCTTTATCGGCAAGGGCGTCACCTTCGATACCGGCGGCATCTCGATCAAGCCCGCCGGGGGTATGGAGGACATGAAGGGTGACATGGGTGGCGCGGCCTGCGTCGCCGGGCTGATGATGGCGCTGGCCAAGCGCAAGGCGAAGGTCAATGCCGTTGGCGCCATCGGCATCGTTGAGAACATGCCGGACGGCAAGGCCCAGCGCCCGGGTGACGTCGTCACATCAATGTCGGGCCAGACCATCGCCGTTCTCAACACCGACGCCGAAGGCCGCCTCGTGCTGGCGGATGTGCTGTGGTACGTGCAGGACCGCTTCAAGCCGCGCTTCATGGTCGACCTTGCGACCTTGACCGGCGCCATCCTCGTTGCGCTCGGCAAGGAGCATGCGGGCCTGTTCTCGAACAATGACGAACTCTCCCAGCGCCTGTCGGACGCGGGCTATGCCACGGGCGAGAAGGTGTGGCGCATGCCGCTGGCGACAGAGTATGACCGCATGATCGACCATGACGTGGCCGATGTGAAGAACATCGGCGGCCGCCATGCCGGATCGATCACCGCGGCGCAGTTCCTGCAGCGCTTCGTCAACAGCGTTCCGTGGGCCCATCTCGACGTTGCGGGAACGGCCATGGACGCGGGCCGCACCGCCATCAACCAGAGCTGGGGCTCAGGCTGGGGCGTGCGCCTCCTCGACCGGCTGGTGGCGCAGCACTACGAGAAGTAGGGGCGGCTCAGGCCGCCACCGCCGTCCTGGACGGCGCGTGGCTGGCGCGCAGCTTCAGTTCCACCGGCATCACCGTGTCATGCGGAACACCGCCCTGGCCGCGGATGATCCCGATCAGCTTTTCGGCGGCATGCGCCCCGATGGCCGAGCGCGGCACATGAACGGTGGTGAGCGCGGGGTAGGCGCATGCGCCTTCGGCCGTGTCATCCGCGCCGACGAAGGAGATGTCGCCGGGCACGCTGATCCCGCGGTCACGGCAGACGTCCATGGCGGCGCAGCCCATGCAGTCCGAGGCGGCGAACACCGCAGTTGGCGGCTTCGACAGCGACAGGAAGTGCTTCATGGCCTCCGCGGCGCCCTTGCGTTGGTTGTTTCCCGGCTTCACGAGATCGTCGTCCACGGCGAGGCCGAGCTTCGCCATGGCAGCCAAGAAGCCCCTTTTCCGGTCCATGGCGGGTATAGATTGCTCCGGCCCCGAAATATGGGCGATGCGCCTGTGGCCGAGGCTGGCGAGGTGGCTGACTGCGATGTCTGCCACTTGCTGGTCATCCACCCGCACGGCGGGCACCGCCCCGCCATAGACCAGGTCGAGCACCTGCACCGCCGGCACCTCGGGCTTGGGACCCGTGATCCCATCCACCCCGGCA
Source organism: Aestuariivirga sp. (assembly GCF_044239095.1). Lineage (GTDB taxonomy): Bacteria > Pseudomonadota > Alphaproteobacteria > Rhizobiales > Aestuariivirgaceae > Aestuariivirga. Next base: position 9,692 of record NZ_JBIICB010000099.1, read on the forward strand.
CCACCGTCAATGATGATGACGCCGTCGACCCGGCCGTTGCTCATCAGGTCGGCATAGGCCTCGCGGTGCTTTTCGCTCTTGTCGGTGAACCCCACCATGACCGAGTAGCCGTAGGCCAGCGAGGTTTCCTCGATGCTGCGCAGCACGGCGGGATAGAAGGCGTTGTCGATGCACGGCTGCAGCACCAGAAGCGTGTTGGTGCGCTGGATGCGCAAGGAGCGGGCCACCAGATTGACCTTGTAGCCGCAGGATGCCGCGGCATCCCGTACCGCCCGCCGGGTGCTGTCCGCCACCAGGTCAGGATTGCTCAGGGCGCGGGAGGCCGTCGCCACCGAGACACCCGCCATTTTCGCTACGTCAGAAAGTGTAGGTCGCATTCTGGTTGCTCCATTCCCCAAAATCGTTCTCTGTGGGAAACTAATGCACAACTTAAACGATTTAAATCGCCAAAAATGACTTAGATCAAATTGGACCATCAGATTGCGGTGTTTTGGTCCGATTCTGATCTAGATACGGTATTGGCAGATGTTGCAAATGAAGATTGTGTAAAGCTGGAAAAATGATGTGGAATGAGAGGCTTGGCCGGATAAATCCGGCAAAATTTTCTAAACCTAACCTTTGGTCAAGAATGCGTCATTCTGACGCAGTTTTTTCGGGCCTGGTTGGGTGGATTTTACCGATCAGCCCTTCAGCCGGGTGGCGTGCCACGACAAATGGTCGGACATGAAGCTGGAAATGAAGAAATAGGAGTGGTCATAGCCCTGCTGCATGCGCAGCTTCAGAGCCATGCCTGCCCTGCTGCAGGCCTCCTCGAGGAGCCACGGGCGAAGACCGGTGTCGAGGAAGCTGTCGGCCGTGCCCTGATCGACCAGCAGCTCCGGAAACCGAAAGCCGTCCTCAATCAGCGCCACGCCATCATGCGCGCGCCAGGCTGCCTCATCGGGCCCGAGATAGGCCGTGAATGCGCCGCGGGACCACTCCGCCGCCATTGGATGAACGATCGGGGCGAAGGCGGAGCAGCTGCGGTAACGGTCCGGGTTCCTGAGGGCCAGCACCAGCGCGCCATGGCCACCCATGGAATGGCCGAAGATGCCCTGCCGCGCCATGTCCGCCATGGGGAAGGCCGCCGCGACAAGGGCGGGTAGCTCCGCCGTAACGTAAGTCGCCATGCGATAGTTCCGCGACCAGGGTTCCACCGTCGCATCGACATAGAAGCCAGCACCACAACCGAGCTTCCAGTCATCGGCCACGTCCGGCACACCCTCGCCCCGCGGGCTGGTGTCCGGGCAGACGATGATGATGCCAAGCTCCGCCGCCGCCTTCCGGTACTCGCCCTTCTCCATCACATTCGCATGGGTGCAGGTGAGGCCGGAGAGGTACCAGAGGACGGGAAGCTTGCTGCCAGGCTCATGCGGCGGCACGAAGACCGCAAAGGTCATGGGGCAGGCGCAGGCGTCTGAGAGGTGGGTGTAGACACCCTGCGTTCCGCCGTGGCTTTTCCACAGCGACTTCGTCTCGAGCGCCATCAGAACAGGATCACGCTGCGGATGGACTTGCCTTCATGCATCAGGTCGAAGGCCTTGTTGATGTCGTCGAGCGGCATGGTGTGGGTGATCATCGGGTCAATCTCGATCTTGCCCGACATGTACCAGTCGACGATCTTGGGAACATCCGTCCGCCCGCGCGCGCCGCCGAAGGCCGTGCCCTTCCACACCCGGCCGGTGACGAGCTGGAACGGGCGCGTGGCGATTTCCTGGCCCGCACCGGCAACACCAATGACAATCGACTGGCCCCAGCCGCGGTGGCAAGCCTCGAGCGCAATGCGCATCACCTTCACATTGCCGGTGCAGTCGAAGGTGTAGTCCGCGCCGCCGATCTGGTCCGCGCCGCGCTTCGTCATGTTGACGAGGTGCGCGACGAGATCGCCCTCGACATCTGAGGGGTTCACGAAATGTGTCATGCCGAAACGCTCGCCCCATTCCTTACGGGCGGGGTTGATGTCGACGCCGATGATCATGTCGGCGCCCGCCAGCCTGAGGCCCTGGATCACGTTAAGGCCGATGCCGCCGAGCCCGAAGACGATGGCGGTGGCGCCTGCTTCGACATTGGCCGTGTTGACCACGGCGCCGACACCCGTCGTTACACCGCAGCCGATGTAGCAGATCTTGTCGAAGGGGGCGGCGGGGTTGACCTTGGCCAGCGCGATCTCCGGCAGCACCGTGTAGTTGGAGAAGGTGGAGCAGCCCATATAGTGGTGGACCTTCTGGCCCTTGTAGGAAAAGCGCGAGGTGCCGTCCGGCATCAGGCCCTGGCCTTGCGTGGCGCGGATCGCGGTGCAGAGGTTGGTCTTGCGTGACAGGCAGGACGGGCACTGGCGGCATTCGGGCGTGTAGAGGGGAATGACATGGTCGCCCGCCTTCACCGAGGTGACGCCGGGCCCGACATCCACCACGACACCCGCCCCCTCATGCCCGAGGATCACCGGGAACAGGCCTTCGGGATCGGCGCCCGAGAGGGTGAATTCGTCCGTGTGGCACACGCCCGTGGCCTTCACCTCGACCAGCACCTCGCCAGCCTTGGGGCCCTCAAGGTCCACGTCCACGATCTCAAGCGGCTTTCCGGCGGCAAAGGCGACGGCGGCGCGGGTCTTCATGGGCGGGATCCTTCCTCGACTCGGTCTGTTGTCCTGCACATATCGCGGCTTCCGGCGTGAAGCCAAGCCGGAAACCGCCACGGCAGACGGAATGGACAAGACCGCGCGCGAGTTCTTTTCGACCAGGTGATTCCACCTGGTCGGAACGCGCGCTAGTCCGGCCGCATGACGCGGACGTATCTGGCAGCGGCGGACAGAACGTCCTAGGGTCTGCCCCCAAAAGGTGCGTGACTTCATGAAAATCTGGGCTCTTCTGCTCGCGGGTGTGGTGCTGGTGGCGGCCGCCGCTTTCGGCGTGCGCCATTACGGTATCGATCTCGCCGCGCTGACCGGTCTCCAGGCCGTGGCGGTGAAGGGTGAGGCACCGGCGCGTGCAGGTGGTGGGCGGCCGGGCAGGGGTCCTGCACCGGTTGAGACCGCGCCCGCCGTGACGTTACGGTTGAGTGATGATATCTCCGCCATCGGCACGCTTCTGGCGGATGAAAGCGTCGCCATCGCGCCCGAAACCAGCGGGCGGGTTGCGAAGGTCCTGTTCGAGGACGGCGCTGCCGTCACGGCGGGAACGCCGCTGTTTCAACTCGATACCGATCTTGCGACGTCGGATCTGGTCGAGGCGCAGGCGCGGCTCAGGCTGGCGGAGGCCAACTACAGCCGCAACCAGAAGCTCCGCCTGAGCGGCAACGTGGCCGAGAGCGCCTATGAGGAGGCCCTCTCCTCGCGCGATGTGGCCCGTGCCGCGGTCGAATCCGCCGAGGTGAGGCTTGCCAAGCTCACCATCGCGGCGCCCTTCTCCGGCACGCTCGGCTTCCGCGCCATCTCGGAGGGCGCCTATGTCACCGCGGGAACACCGCTGGTGCAGCTCGACAAGGTGGAGCGGCTGCAGGCGAGCTTCTCCGTGCCCGAACTGCAGCAGGCCGCCGCCGCCGCCGCGACGGAGGTGGAGCTCACCGCCGATGCCCTGCCGGGCGAGCGCTTCATGGCCACCATCTCGGCCTTGAACCCGGTGATCGACGTCAATGGCCGTGCCCTGCAGGTCCGCGCCGAGCTCGACAACAAGGACATGCGGCTGAGGCCCGGCCTGCTCGTGCGGGTCACCGTCAGGGGGGCCGCACGGGACGCTGTCATGGTGCCTGAATCCGCCATCGTGCAGCGGGGCCAGGGCGCGCTGGTTTACACGCTCGATGGCAAGAAGGTGCGCGAGCTGCGCGTCAGCATCGGCAAGCGTGTTGACGGAAAGGTCGAGTTGCGCGAGGGCCTGGCCGCGGGCAGCATGGTGGTAACCGCTGGCAATGCCAGGCTGTCCGACGGCGCCGAGGTCGAGGTCGTCT
>NZ_JBIICB010000100.1:0-13637 GCF_044239095.1 Aestuariivirga sp.
GCTCGAGCGCTTCGTCGACCTCACCTCCCATGGCCCCAACCGCATCTTCGGGCTTGCCGGCAAGGGCCGCATCGCGGAGGGCTATGACGCCGACTTCACCATCGTCGACATGAAGGCGAAGCGCACCATCACCAATGGCTGGATTGAAAGCCGCTGCAAATGGACGCCCCATGACGGCCGCGAGGTCACCGGCTGGCCTGTTGGCACGATGATCCGCGGCCGCCGCGTCATGTGGAACGGCGAGATCATCGGCGAAGCCCACGGCCAGCCCATCCGCTTCGTGGAGGCGCTGTGACCACTCCCCACACATTCCCCCTCGCCCCCACGTATGTGGGGGAGAGGGCAGGGGTGAGGGGGTGCGACCGCGAGTCCGGTGGGACGAAGAATTCCGCAGCACATTCCGCGCCACCATTCAGGCAGCGGTCCCGCGGACAGACCCCCCTCACCCTTCCCTCTCCCCCGGAGGGGGAGAGGAATGCAGGATGATCATCCCGCATCCTCGAACCCATCTGAAAGGAAAACCCCCATGTCCTTCCGTGCCATTCTCATCACCAAGACCGACGCCGGCCAGGCGGCCGAACTCACCACGCTCGACGAGCAGGATCTGATGGAGGGCGACGTCACGGTTGACGTCACCCATTCCTCCGTCAACTACAAGGATGGCCTCAACATCACCGGCAAGGCGCCCATCGCCCGGCGCTTTCCGCTGATCCCCGGCATCGACTTCGCAGGCGTGGTGCGAAGCTCCACCAACCCGCGCTGGAAGGCGGGTGATCACGTGGTTCTCAATGGTTATGGCGTGGGCGAGGGCCACCACGGCGGCTTCTCGGAGGTGGCGCGCGTCAACGGTGACTGGCTCGTTCCCGTGCCGCAGGGCTGGACGGCGGCCGACTGCATGTCGGTGGGTGTCGCGGGCTATACCGCGATGCTCTGCGTCATGGCCCTCGAGGAGCAGGGGGTGAAGCCGTCCGATGGTGACATTCTTGTCACCGGGGCTGCGGGTGGTGTCGGCACTACGGCCATCGTCATCCTCGCCAAGCTCGGCTACCGCGTCATCGCCTCCACGGGCCGCGTCTCGGAGGAGCCCTTCCTCAAGAGCCTGGGTGCTGCGGGCGTGGTGGATCGCAACGAGTTCAACGGCCCGGTCAAGGCGCTGGCCAAGTCGCGCTGGGCGGGCTGCGTCGATTCGGTTGGCTCGGTGACGCTCGCCAACATCATTTCGCAGATGAACCCCGAGGGCACGGTCGCGGCCTGCGGCAATGCGCAAGGGATGGATCTTCCCACCAATGTCGCGCCCTTCATCCTGCGCGGTGTCAAGCTCGTCGGCATTAACTCGGTTTCCACCCCCATGCCGCGCCGCCTCAAGGTGTGGGAGCGGCTGGTGGCCGATCTCGACCTCTCGAAGCTCCACGCGCTCACCAGCCATGTGAGCTTGGAGCAGGTGCCGCAGGTCGCGGCTGACATCGTGGCGGGCAAGGTCAAGGGCCGCGTGGTGGTGGACATCCGCTAGGGCCGATGGACCTCGTCCTCCTCGCCACCGGCATCGCCATCGGCCTGTCGGTGACCGCACCCCTGGGGCCGGTCAACCTGCTCGTCATCCGCAACGCCATCCGGCGCGGCTTTCCCGTGGCCTTTCTGGTGGGGCTGGGGGCCGTGCTGGCCGATGGCTTCTATGCGGTGGCCGCGGCCTACGGGGTCAAATCCGTCGCGCATATGGTGGCCGATCATGCGCGGCTTTTGATGATCGTGGGCGGGTGCCTGCTCGTCGTGATGGGGGTAAAGCTCGCCCGCACCCACATCGCGCTCGCGGCACTGCAGATTCAGGATCTGCCGCGCAAGCGCGAGATTGCGGGGCGGATGCTGACGGCCTTCAGCCTGACCATCACCAACCCTGGCATCTTCTTCGGTTTTCTGGCGATCTTCGGGAGCATGAGCACGGTGCTGCGCCTCGAGGAGGCCTGGCACAGGCCGCCCACCGTCGTGGCCGGGGTGCTGATCGGCGGCGCCCTATGGTGGCTGTTCGTGAGCTTCGCCGTCTCGCGTTTCAAGGCGAGGATCGGCGAGAAGACCCTCGACCGTGTCAACCGCTGGACAGGCCTGCTGATCGCAGCCTTCGGCTTCGCGCTGCTGATGGAAGCCCTGACTTAGAGTGCCGGACGGTCAGTTGAGGTCAACTCCCAAATCTCGCCGTCATGTCAGCTTTCGCTGGGGTGACGGAAAGAATGGAGTTCAGATATTCCAGTGATCTCAACTGATAGCCCGCCGCTCGATCTTTTTGACCAGGCGGTCCCACCTGGCCGCACCGGGCGGCTGGCGTCTACTGGCGGCTTTGCGCGAGGGTGAATTCGCCCGCGCGCACGCGCTCTGGCAGGCGCTGGCACATCACCGCCACGGGTTCCTCGCCATAGGTGGTGATGAGGTCGGACAGGGCTGCGAAAATCGCCGCGGTGGCGAGGCAGTCGCGGTCCACGCCCTCGTAGGCGGCCTCTTCCCATGCATCGAGAAGATAGCGGAGGGCAAGCTGCTTCTCCTCAACCGGATCGGTATCGATTGTCCTGTCCGCCATTGTCAGCATTTTTTCCATCAGTCACCGGCCGTGCCGCCCAAGCCCCGGACATTAGCAGGCAGCGCCGCCGGGGCCACCCGATCCTTATGCAAAGGTTAATGTCAGCCCGCAGAGTTGGGCTATGTGCTCAGCAGTTTCTTAGCCTTGGCGACGGCATCGGCGATGTTGGGCGCCAGCGCATAGGCGCCGAGCCCTTCGGGGTCCGCCCATTCCGCCGCAGCAGCATCGCTGGCGGCCACCGGTTCTTCCGGGCCGGCATGTCCGATGTAGCAGGCGATCACGTAGTGAACCGTAGGGTTGCCCGCGGCATCCCGCCGGATCACCTCGTAGAGCCCGAGGAGGCCTTCCAGGCGCACGGTGAGGCCGGTCTCTTCGTGGAGTTCGCGGGCTGCCGCCGCCTCGAGGCTTTCGCCCGGTTCCACATGGCCGCCGGGAAAGGCCCAGATGCCCTTCGGCTCCTTGGCGCGTTCGACCAGCAGGACCTTGCCCTCCCGCCAGACCGATACTGAGACGCCGAGCTTCGGCAGGTGTTGCGCCGTGACCATCCGAGGTTATTCTCCACCCATGTGCGGACTCTATAGCCTGACGAAGCGCCCGGGGGAAACCCGCGCGCTGTTCAACTATCCTGACGAGCCCGATTTTCCGCCGCGCGCCCATGTGGCGCCGGGCCAGCCCATCGCCGTCGTCCGCATGGAGAACGGCCAGCGCCGCTTCGCGCTGGTGCGCTGGGGCTTCATCCCCGCCTGGGTGAAGGAGGTGAAGCCGGGAAAGCCGATGATCAACGCGCGCGGCGAAACGGTGCTCGAAAAGCCCTCCTTCCGCAATGCCATGCTGCGCAGGCGCTGCCTTGTGCCCGCCGACGGCTATTACGAATGGTCGGGCCCGGAGGGGCGCAAGACGCCCTTTCACGTGCAGCGCAAGGACCGGGGCCTCTTCGCGCTGGCCGGGCTGTGGGAACACTGGATGGGGGCGGACGGCTCAGAACTCGAAACCGCGATCCTGATGACCATCGCGCCCAATGCGGAACTCTCCGCCATTCATGACCGCATGCCGGTCATCATCGCGCCCGGGGATTATGAAACCTGGCTGACGGGGGAGCCGGAAGACGCCGCAGGCTTGATCCGCCCCGCACCCGATGACAGTTTCGATGCTGTGCCGACCGTCATCGGGCGCCAGGCCCCGCCGAAGCCGCCGCCTGCAAAGCCCGCTCAGCTCGACCTGTTCTGATCCCCGGGCAGCACGCGGCCGGGGTTGAGGATGTTGTTGGGGTCGAACATCTGCTTGAGGCCGCGCATCATGCCGAGTTCCACGGGCGACTTGATCTCCACCATGCGATGGGCCTTGAGCCTGCCGATGCCATGCTCGGCGCTGATCGAGCCGTTGAAGCGGCCCACCACCTCGAACACCACGTCGTTCATCGCGTCCCACATGTCGAGGAACGCGTGCTTGTCCATGCCGGTGGGCTGGGAGATGTTGTAGTGGATGTTGCCATCACCCAGATGCCCGAAGGACACGAAGCGGCAGCCGGGAATGAGGCGGCTGACGGCGGCATCCGCCTCTGCCAGGAATTGCGGAACCTTCGAGACCGGAACCGACACGTCATGCTTGATCGAGCCGCCTTCGGGCTTCTGCGATTCCGAGATCAGCTCGCGCGTGGCCCAGAAGGCGCTGCGCTGGCTGTCTGACTGGGCCAGCGCGCCATCCGTCACCAGGCCGCGCTCCATCGCCGCTTCAAGAAGCGCCATCATGGCGCCCGGAACCGGGTCAGCCAGTTCCGCCAGCACATACCAGGCAGAGGATGCAGCCAGCGGATGGCGCACGCCCGCGTGGCGGATAGCGAATTGCAGCGCAATGTCGGCGATGAGTTCAAAGGCCACGACGCGATTGCCGCTCATGTCCTTTGCAAGCGAGAGGAGATCGACGGCGGCCTGCGGCGAGGGCACGGCGATGAAGCCCGTCTCCTGGCGGCGGGGCTTGGGGAACAGCTTCATGACGGCGGCGGTGATGATGCCGAGCGTTCCTTCGGCGCCGATGAAGATGTCACGCAGGTCGTAGCCCGTATTGTCCTTGCGCAGGCGCTTGAGGCCATTCCACACGCGGCCATCGGCCAGCACCACTTCAAGCCCCAAACACAGGTCGCGCGTGTTGCCATAGGCGATGACGTTGAGGCCGCCCGCATTGGTGGAGAGATTGCCGCCAATGCGGCAGGAGCCTTCGGAGGCAAGGCTCAAGGGGAACAGCCTGCCCTGTGCATCCGCAGCATCCTGCACGGATTTGAGGATGGCGCCCGCTTCGACCGTGATCGTATTGTCGGCGGGGTCGACATCGAGGATGCGGTTCATGCGGTCGAGCGAGAGCACCACCTCATGGCCCTCATCCGTCGGGATCTGCCCGCCGCAGAGGCCGGTGTTGCCGGCCTGCGGGACGATGGCAGTGCGGGTCTCATTCGCGATGGCGAGGATGCGGGAGACTTCATCTGCCGAGGCGGGGCGCAGCACCAGGGGCGAGCGGCCAACCCAGATCTGCCGCCATTCGCGCATGTAGCCGTCCATCGCCGCGCGATCGCGGATCGCGTTTCTCTCGCCCACCACGGCGGCGAGCCTGTCGAGCGTGCCGGGCGGCGGGGTCATGCGGTCTCACGCGGTGCGGCCGCGCGCAGCAGCCGGTCGTTGATGGCCTCGCCCAGCCCATGGTGCGGCACGGGGGCCACCGCGATGCGGGCAACACCCGTGGCATCAATCTCGTGCAGCAGGCGGAAGAGACTGGCGGCGGCCTCGACCAGATCGCCCCTGGCGGAGAGCGTCCAGGGCCCATGGGCATGGAGGGGTCCGAAGCCCAGATAGGCCTCGCCCGTGCGCGGCGCATCGGCGTTGAGGCGGAGTTCCGCGTGGGGGGCGTAATGGCTCAGGAGCTGGCCCGGCGCATGCGGGCGGGCGGAATGGGTTTCGACGGCGATGGCGTGGCCCAGCACCGTCTCGATCTCGCTGCGCGGCACGCCGCCCTGGCGGAGCAGCTTGGGGCCGTCCGCGAGGAAGCTCACCACACTCGACTCGACCCCGACCTTGCAGCGCCCGCCGTCGAGCACGATCGCTACCTTGTCCTTCAGGTGGCGGCGCACATGCTCTGCCGTGGTGGGGCTGATCTTGCCGGAGGGGTTGGCGCTGGGCGCCACCACCGGGCGGCCCGTGGCTTTGAGCAGCGCGAGCGCCATCGGGTGCGACGGAATGCGGATGGCGATGCTGTCATTGCCCGCGCTCGCCAGAAGCGAGACGGGGCAGGAGGCCGCGCGCGGCACCACAAGGCTCAAAGGTCCTGGCCAGAAGGCGCTGGCGAGTGCCTTTGCCTCCGCCGTGAAATGGCCGAGTGCAAAGGCCTGTTCGACATCCGGAACATGGGCGATCAAGGGGTTGAAGGACGGGCGGCCCTTCGCGGCATAGACGCGGGCCACCGCCTCGTCATTCGTCGCATCGGCTCCGAGGCCATAGACCGTCTCGGTCGGGAAGGCCACCAGCCGCCCCTCGCGCAGGGCTTGTGCAGCGGCGTCTATGTCGTTGTGGGCAGCCATGCTGGTTCTATAGCAGTCCCCGCACGAAGCGGCTAGAACGGCTCACATGACAACCTTGCTCTTCACCCATCCGGCAGCGCTGCGCCATGTAACGCCGGACGGCCACCCCGAACGCGTGGACCGCATCAAGGCCGTGAACCAGATTCTGGCGAGCGAGCATTTCCGCGATCTCGAACGGCGCGAGGCGCCGCTGGGCCGTGACGAGGACATCCTGCGCGCGCATGCCTATGAGCACCTTGAGCGGCTGCGCGCGATCTCGCCCGCCGAGGGCTTCGAGTATCTCGATGCCGACACCGTGATGTCTCCGGGAACGCTGGAGGCCGCACTGCGCGGCGTGGGGGCTGCAACCGCCGCCGTCGATGCGGTGTTCAGGGGCGAGGCCGACAATGCCTTCTGCGCGCTGCGCCCGCCCGGCCACCATGCGGAATCACGCCGCGCCATGGGCTTCTGCTTTTTCAACCATGTGGCGGTCGCCGCCCATTACGCCCGCTACCGCTATGACGCGGAGCGCGTGGCGGTCATCGACTTCGACGTGCACCACGGCAATGGCACGCAGGAGATCTTCTGGTCTGACCCCGACCTGTTCTATGGCTCGACGCACCAGATGCCGCTCTACCCCGGCTCGGGCGACGTGCAGGAGACGGGGGCTGGCAACATCTTCAACGCGCCGCTGCGCGCGGGCGATGGCAGCGAGCAGTTCCGTGAGGCGATGGGAACGGTGATCCTGCCCGCACTCGATGCCTTCGGGCCTGACCTCGTCATCATCTCGGCAGGCTTTGATGCCCACCACCGTGACCCGCTCGGCAGCCTGCAACTGACGGAGGAGGATTTCGCCTGGGTGACGCTGCAGCTGATGGAGGCCGCGGAAATCCACTGCGGCGGCCGCGTCGTCTCGGTGCTCGAGGGCGGCTATGACCTGCAGGGGCTCAGCGCCTCCGTGGGCATTCACGTGCAGGCGCTGATGCGCGGCAATGCCGATTCTATTGACGATACGCTGGACGATGAGGAGGAGGAACTCTGATGACGGAGCATGCGGACATCGCCGGCCTTCCTTTCGAGAAGGCGCTGGCGGAGCTGGAGCAGATCGTGACCAGGCTTGAGTCTGGCAAGGTGGACCTCGAACAGTCGATCGCCATCTATGAGCGCGGCGAAGCGCTGAAGAAGCATTGCGAGAAGCTGCTGAAGGCCGCCGAGGCGCGGATCGAGAAGATCACGCTGAAATCCGATGGAACACCGTCGGGCACCGAACCGCTGGATGTCGGCTAGGCAGCGGCTGGACGAGGCGCTGGTGGCGAAGGGGTTCTACCCCTCCCGCTCCCGCGCGCGCGATGCGGTGCTGCGCGGCACGGTGCGGATCGATGGCGTGGTGGCGGGAAAACCCTCACAGATGGTGGGGGCCGGTCAGGCGATCACCCTCAGCGATGCGGCGCAAGGCTATGTGTCGCGCGCGGCGCTGAAGCTGAAGCAAGGTCTTTCACATTTCGCAATTCCGGCACAGGGGCTGAACTGCCTCGACATCGGCGCGTCCACCGGCGGCTTCACGCAAGTGCTGCTGGAGGAGGGGGCGGCGCATGTGACGGCAATCGACGTGGGGCATGGGCAGATGATGCTGCATGACCCGCGCATGACGCTGATCGAGGGGCTGAATGCGCGCGAGCTTTCCGCGGCGCATCTGGTGGGGCCGGTTCAGCTTGTTGTGTGTGACGTGAGCTTTATTTCACTGAAGCTGGCGCTGCCGCCTGCGCTGGCGCTGGCGGAAGAGGGGGCGCGGCTGGTGGCGCTGATCAAGCCGCAGTTCGAGGCGGGGAAGGATGCGGTGGGCCGTGGCGGGATCGTGACGGACCCGGCGGTGCATGAGCGCGTGTGTGGTGAGATTGCCGATTTTCTGCAGGCGCAGGGCTGGCGGGTGCTGGGGGTGGTGGACTCACCGGTTGAGGGTGGTGACGGGAACCGGGAGTTCCTGGTGGGGGCGGTGAAGGGTTGAGTATTTCCTTCTCCCGTTGCGAAGCAAGGGGAGAAGGTGCCCGATAGGGCGGATGAGGGCTCTTTCCGCATGGCAGGCAGGCCCTCATCCGGCCTTCGGCCACCTTCTCCCATCCTGCGGACGGGAGAAGGGGACAGAGTCGTGAGGATTTTAATCCTTGACTTTTATTCCTAATCCTTGTAAACAGCGGGCATGATCCTGCTGCTCGCTCTTCTTGGAATGATCCTAACCCACCTGGCCGCGGTGGCGGAGGAAGTGGTCGGCCAGCACGATGGCCATCATGGCCTCACCTACCGGCACGGCGCGGATTCCGACGCAGGGGTCGTGGCGGCCCTTGGTCATCACGTCGACCTCCTCACCCTGCGCCGAGATGCTGCGCTTGGTGGTGAGGATGGAGGATGTGGGCTTGACCGCAAAGCGGACGACAACGTCCTGGCCGGTGGAGATTCCACCCAGAATGCCGCCGGCGTGATTGGAGAGGAACTCCGGCTTGCCGTGGTGCATGCGGATCTCATCCGCGTTCTGCTCGCCGGAGAAGGCGGCGGAGTCGAAACCCGCGCCGATCTCCACACCCTTCACCGCGTTGATGCTCATCATGGCGGAGGCCAGGTCCTGGTCGAGCTTGCCATAAAGGGGTGCTCCCCAGCCGGCGGGAACGCCGCTGGCCGTGACCTCGATGATGGCGCCACAGGAGGAGCCGGATTTGCGCACGCCGTCGAGATAATCCGCAAAGAAGGCCGCGGCCGTGGCATCGGGCGTGAAGAAAGGGTTGCGGTCCACCTCGGACCAGTCCCAGTTGGTACGGTCGATCTTGTGGGGGCCCATCTGGACAAGCGCGCCCCTGATGGTGACGCCCGGGATGATCTTGCGGGCCACGGCGCCGGCGGCGACGCGGGCCGCCGTCTCACGCGCGGAGGAGCGGCCGCCACCCTTGTAGTCACGGATCCCGTATTTGGCCTGATAGGTGAAGTCGGCATGGCCGGGGCGGAACTTGTCCCGGATCTCGGCATAGTCCTTCGAGCGCTGGTCGACGTTCTCGATCATCAGCATGATGGGAGCACCCGTGGTGACGGGGCCGCCGGTGCGGTCATCCTCGAAGAGGCCGGAGAGGATCTTCACCTGGTCGGGTTCCTGGCGCTGCGTGGTGAAGCGCGACTGGCCGGGGCGGCGCTTGTCGAGGAAAGTCTGGATGAAGTCCGCGGTGAGGGGCAGGTTGGGCGGGCAGCCATCGACAATGCAGCCGATGGCTGGTCCGTGGCTTTCGCCGAAGGTGGTGAAGCGGAAGAGATTGCCGAATGTATTGTGCGACATCGGGCCTAACTAAGCCGCATTGGCCCCGGCGTCAAACCACTCGGCCGTGCCGTTCCAGAGCTTGCAGTAGAAGCCCTGACGCATTTCGAGTTCCACGAGGTCGCGGCGCGGCAGGCCCGCAAGCTCGGCAATGAGGCAGCGGCCGATGGCGCCGTGGGCGACGACGACGGTCGGGCGGTCCAGCGTGTCCAGCCACTGGTTGATGCGGATGTGGCCATCCTCATAGCTTTCGCCGTTTACGGGACGCCAGGCGTAGCGGTCCTCCGGGTGGGCGGGGTAGACGGGGGAGGCCTTCAGCTCCCAGAATGGCTTGCCCTCCCAAACGCCGAAGCCCAGTTCGGTGACGGCGGGTTCAATGGCGATCTGCGGCGGCTCCAGCGCGAGGGCCTCCGCGATGTAGCCCATGGTCTGGCGCGCGCGTTGAAGCGGGCTGACGACGAAGGCGAAGTCTGGCGAGAAGCCGGGCACGGCTGTGAGCGCACGGGCCACGGCGCTGGCCTGGGTGTGGCCCTTGGGGTTGAGAGGAATGTCCGTCCAGCCCTGGATCAGGCCCTGGACGTTCCAGTCCGTCTCGCCGTGGCGGACGAAATAGATTGGCGGCCGCTGCTTACTCACCGTGGTTGTTCACCGTGATGTCCGGCGCATCGGGGTTCTTCATGCCGACGATGTGGTAGCCCGCATCGACATGCAGGATCTCGCCGGTCACGCCGCGGCCGAGGTCGGAGAGCAGGTAGAACCCACTGTCGCCCACCTCGTCGATCGTCACGGTGCGGCGGAGCGGCGAGTTGTATTCGTTCCAGCGCAGTATGTAGCGGAAGTCGCCGATGCCGGAGGCGGCGAGCGTCTTGATCGGGCCCGCCGAGATGGCGTTGACGCGGATCGCCTTGGGGCCGAGGTCGGCGGCCAGATAACGCACGGAAGCCTCAAGGCCCGCCTTGGCAACGCCCATTACGTTGTAGTGCGGCATCCACTTTTCCGCGCCATAGTAAGTGAGTGTCAGCAGCGAGCCGCCGTTGGTCATGAGCTTCTCGGCGCGCTGGGCGACGGCGGTGAAGGAATAGACGCTGATGAACATCGTCTTGGTGAAATTCTCCGCCGTCGTGTCGACGTAGCGGCCTGTCAGCTCATCCTTGTCGGAGAAGGCGATGGCGTGGACGAGGAAGTCGAGCGAGCCCCATTCCTTCTCGATGGTGGCGAAGGTGGCGTCGATCGAGGCCATGTCGGTCACGTCGCAGGGCACCACGATCTTCGAGCCAATTTCGGCGGCGAGCGGCTCAACGCGCTTCTTCAGGGCGTCGCCCTGATAGGTGAAGGCAAGTTCGGCACCTTGGGCCGCGCAGGACTTGGCGATGCCCCAGGCGATGGACCGGTTGTTCGCAACGCCCATGACGAGGCCGCGCTTGCCAGCCATCAAACCTTTGTTATCGCTCATTTTTACCCGTCCGGAATGTGGAGAAGCCAGGCGTATCCCGGCGGGCGTTTACTTGACACATGTAAGGAGGGAGGTCCACAGGAAACCGTGCGCCGCCCCGGGGCGGCACCGGCACATGGCTGCTGGTCTGTCCCGGTGGTTGATCCGTAGCCATGGCGGGTGGCATAAGCATCCGGAACCTCAGGAATTCACATGGCATTGAGCGACATTTCCAAGCTGACGGCCTCGGCCGGTTTTACCGAGCGCAACGACCCCTTCAACCTGTTCGGCGAGTGGCTGAAGGAGGCGGAGGCCTCGGAGCCCAACGACCCCAATGCCATGGCGCTGGCCACGGTGGACGAGGAGGGGCTGCCCAATGTGCGCATGGTGCTGCTCAAGGGCTATGACGAGCGCGGCTTCGTGTTCTACACCAATTTCGAGAGCCAGAAGGGCCAGGAGATCCTCGGCACCATGAAGGCGGCGCTGTGCTTCCACTGGAAGTCGCTGCGCCGCTCGGTCAGGGTGCGCGGCGTGGTTGAAGAGGTCTCCAAGGACGAGGCAGACCAGTATTTTGCGTCGCGCCCGCGTGACAGCCGCATCGGCGCCTGGGCCTCCCAGCAGTCCCGCCCGCTGGAGAGCCGTTTCGCGCTCGAGACCGCGGTGGCGCTCAACACCGCGAAATATGCGATCGGCGAGGTGCCGCGGCCGGCCCACTGGTCCGGCTTCCGCATCATGCCGCTCTCCATCGAATTCTGGCACGACCGGCCGTTCCGCCTGCATGACCGCGTCGTGTTCCGCAGGCCGGAAGAGGCCAGCGGCTGGACCAAGGCGAGGCTTTATCCGTGAACACCACAGCCGATGCCGAGCGCAAGACGCTCATCCTCACCGGCGCCTCCCGCGGCATCGGGCACGCCACCGTGAAGCGCTTCTCCACGGCCGGCTGGCGCGTCATCACCTGCTCGCGCCAGCCCTTCCCCGAGGATTGCCCGTGGGACGCGGGGCCTGATGATCATATCGTCGTCGATCTCGCCTCCTCCACCGACACGCATGCGGCGATCGCGCAGATGAAGGAGCGGCTGAAGGCGCAAGGCTCCAAGCTCCACGCGCTGGTGAACAATGCGGCGATCAGCCCCAAGAAGCCGGGGGGCGCCAGGCTCAACACCATCGAGACATCGGAGCAGGACTGGAAGACGGTGTTCCAGATCAACTTCTTCGCACCCGTCATGCTGGCGCGCGGCCTGATGGACGAACTCGTTGCGGCCAAGGGCGCCGTCGTCAACGTCACGTCCATCGCGGGTTCGCGCGTGCATCCCTTCGCGGGTGCTGCCTATTCGACATCGAAGGCAGCACTTGCCTCGCTGACGCGCGAAATGGCGGCGGACTTCGGGCCGTTCGGCGTGCGCGTCAATTCCATTTCGCCGGGCGAGATCGAGACCTCGATCCTGTCTCCGGGCACGGAGAAGCTCGTGGCGCAGATTCCGCAGCGCCGCCTCGGGCAGCCGGAGGAGGTGGCCAAGGCCATTTATTTCCTGTGCACCGACCAGTCGAGCTATGTGACGGGGGCGGAGCTTCATATCAATGGCGGCCAGCATGTCTAACGAGAGCCTGCGGCCCGAGACCATCGCGGCGCATGCCCTGCGCGCGGTGGACGAGGCCACGGGCGCCGTGGTGCCGCCGATCTACACCTCCTCGACCTATGCCCGCGATGAGAATTACCAGCCGAAGCTGAAGGAAAACTACGTCCGCAACGGCAATCCGACGCTGTGGCAGACGGAGGAGACGATCGCGGCGCTGGAGGGCGGGCCTGCCGCCTTGCTCTTTGCGTCAGGCATGGCGGCGATCACCACGCTGCTCGAAACCGTGCCGCAGGGTGCCCATGTGGCAGCACCCGACGTCATGTATTACGGCACGCGCGACTGGCTGAAGCGGCTGGAAGGGCTGGGGCGCATCTCGCTTTCCCTGTTCAACCCCGAGACGCCCGGGGCGCTGGAGGCCGCGCTGCAGAAGGGCAGGACCGACCTCGTGTGGATCGAGACGCCGCTGAACCCGACCTGGGGCGTGATCGACATCGCGGCCGCGGCACAGGCGGCGCATGCGGCCGGTGCGATCCTGGCGGTGGACGCAACGGCGACGGCGGCGGTGACGACGCAGCCCCTGAAGCTTGGCGCCGACATGGTGTTTCATTCGGCCACCAAATATCTGAACGGCCATTCCGACGTGCTGGCGGGCGTGCTGGTGACGGGCGTGGAGAACCAGCGCTGGGCCGACATCCGCATGTTGCGCACCAAGATGGGGGCGCCGCTGCCGCCGCTCGAGTGCTTCCTGCTGATGCGCGGCATGCGCACGCTGTTCGTGCGCTACCGCCAGGCATCGGCCAATGCGATGGCGATTGCACGGCATCTGGAGCGGCATCCGGGCGTGGAGCGCGTGCTCTACCCGGGGCTTTCCTCGCACCCGGGCCACGCCATCGCCGCGCGCCAGATGCGCGACGGCTTCGGCGGCATGTTGTCGTTTCTGGTCAAGGGCGGTTTCGCGGATGCCCAGCGCGTCTGCACGCGGCTCAAGGTGATCGTGCCGGCGACGTCACTGGGTGGCGTTGAAAGCCTGGCGGAACATCGCAAGGCGGTGGAGGGGCCCTCAAGCCCGGTGCCGGATAATCTGGTGCGGCTCTCGACCGGGATCGAGCATGTGGATGATCTGATCGCGGATCTCGAGCAGGCGCTGGCGGGAAGCTGATTTCCCTTCTCCCGCCGGCGCAGCCGATGGGAGACGGTGGCGCGAAGCGACGGATGAGGGTTTC
>NZ_JBIICB010000101.1:0-13533 GCF_044239095.1 Aestuariivirga sp.
AGTGCGGGCGAAGTTCTATGACATGGCGAAGGAGCTGGGCGAGCTGGGTGCGTGGGTGCGCATGCATTACGTCTACCCCTACCCGCATGTGGACGACGTGATCCCGCTGATGGCGGAGGGCAAGATCCTTCCCTATCTCGACATTCCCTTCCAGCATGCAGCACCGAACGTTCTGAAGGCCATGAAGCGCCCGGCCAACCAGGAGAAGGTGCTGGACCGGCTGGCCTCCTGGCGGAAGATCTGCCCGGACATCGCCATCCGCTCCACCTTCATCGTCGGCTTCCCCGGCGAGACGGATGCGGATTTCGAATATCTGCTGGATTGGATGAAGGAAGCCCGCATCGAGCGCGCCGGCTGCTTCAAATATGAGCCCGTCTCAGGCGCCAAGGCCAACGACCTCGGACTGCCCCAGGTGCCGGACGAGGTGAAGCAGGAACGCTGGGAGCGCTTCATGCAGGCCCAGCAGGCGATCTCGTCGGACATATTCGAGGGCAAGGTCGGCCGCGAGATCGACGTGCTGGTGGATGAGATCGACGAGGAAAACGATGAAGCCATCGCCCGCTCCCCCTGGGATGCGCCGGAGATCGACGGCAACGTGTTCCTGCCGGGCGAGACGGAGTTGAAGCCGGGCGACATGGTCCGTGTACGGATTGTCGAGGCGGAGGAGTATGACCTGGTGGGCGAGCGGGTCACGCAATGAACGCAGGCCTCGAAGCCGCAGTTTCCGCAGGCGTGATTGACCGCGCGACGGCACAACGGCTCGAGCCCTATCTTGCGGGCACTCCTCCTGCGCCGGAGGACGCGGACCCGGATGACGAGAAGCTCAGGCTGGTCACCGGGTTCAACGACATTTTCGTCACCATCGGCATCCTGATGTTTCTGGGCGCGCTCACCTTTCTGACCTTCTCCTTCCCGATCATTGCGGCGGCTGCCTGGGCGCTGGCGGAGTTCTTCACGCGCAGGCGGCGGATGGCGCTGCCGAGCATCGTGCTGCTCATCGCCTTCGTGGGCGGGGTCTTCCTCAGCGTGCAGGCACCGTTCTCGCAGTCATTATGGGTGGGAAGCGCGCTTCATGATTCACCCGGTCTCACCGTCATTGCCGGCATCGCGGCGGCCATCGCAGCGGGCGTGCATTGGTGGCGCTTCCAGGTGCCGATCACCGTAGCGGCGGGTGTTGCTGCCCTGTTGGCGATACTCGTGGCGCTGACCTGGATCTTCACGCCCGACCTGCTGGCCAACCATCCGCTCGCGGTGTTCCTGCCGGCGGGCATTGCGGTTTTCGCGCTGGCCATGTGGTTCGATGCGCGCGACCTGAAGCGCCAGACGCGCCGCACCGACGTGGCCTTCTGGCTGCACCTGCTCGCCGCCCCCCTGATCGTGCATCCTCTGCTGACGGGAGTGATGAAGGGCGATCCTACGGTTGGCGAGGCCAGTCAGGTGATCGTGGCTTTCCTTCTCCTTGCCGTGGTGGCGCTGGTAATTGACCGCCGGGCAATGCTGGTCTCATGCCTGGTCTATCTCGCCTATGCGGCGGGAACACTCATCCAGGCGGCAGGCGCGCAGTCATCTTCATTCGCATTCTCGACGCTGGCGGTCGGTGCCGTGGTGCTCATGCTGTCGGCCGCATGGCGGCCGCTGCGCCGCGCCTTCATGGGGCTGCTGCCGCAATCTCTCAGGAGCAGGCTGCCCGCCGTGGCATAAGGCTTAAGGACGATCCGCAAAGGCCCGGTAATGCCCCGCCGCCACGGAGGTGATGAAGAACATCGCCATAAAGACGAGAATGCCCATCAGCGCGAAGGCCACGGGCTTGACCCAGGGCTGCGGCAAATTCTGCTGGGCGAAGAAGGCCCCCGCCCCGATGGCGCCTGCGATGGCCAGCGTGAAGATGAGCCAGAAGGTGAAGCCCAGATAGGCCATGCGGTTCTTGGCGGTCACCTTCCAGGCGGTGCGGATGCTGTAGTCCCTGTCTCCCACTGCGATGGAGGCGAGCCAGCTGGACAGGCGGTAGAAGGTGAACAGTGCCGATAGGCCGAAGAGCACCGCCAATATGATGCCGAGCGGCTTCGCGGCGGGGCCGAGATGAGGTTCCAGCGCCGGGGGTGCCAGGACTGCAAAGCCGTAAGCCGCGCCCGCATAGAGCGCCAGCACCACGAGCAGCAACACGAACCCCGCGAAATAGCGCCAGACAACGCCATCAAGCCTGACCCATTGGAGGCGGCGCGGCCTCTCGCCCAGCAGCACGCGACGGTGCCAGTTCACCGCAATCGAGAAGGAGGCGATGAGCACAGCCGCCCCCAGCAGGATGAGCCCCGCCATGGCGGCGGCAGGCAGCGCCTTGACGTCCGGCACGCCATTCCGGAAGGCGAGGAACCATGCCAGTGCGACAAGCGGCGACAGCAGCACCAGCCAGGACAGCGCCAGCCCCAGCCCGAAGAAGAAATGGCGGAACACGGCGGCAATCGAGAACTCGATGGCCTCCATGGGTGCGAGGCTGCGGCGGGTGGTGTCGGTCATCGGGTCAGGTCCAACTCATGCGTTGAGGGAGGGTAGCAGGAAAAAGGCGGCCGCCGCCACGGCGATGGCGGCGAGGTTGAAGACCAAAAGCAAAAGCCCCAGCCGCGAGGCACCCGCATACCAGGCATAGGCCGATTTTGCGATGCTGTTGACGGCAATGGCGATCAGCACCGCGGCAACGCCCGCGGCGCTGACGGGCCCCATGCCGGCAACCGAGAGCGTGACCGCGTCAACATCGGCAAGGCCAGAGATGGCGGCAACCACCATGAGGCCGCTGTTGCCATAAACACTCCTGGCGATGCCCGCCGCCAGCATGACCGCGGCCAGCACCGCGCCGAAGCGCAGCACCTCGGAAAGCAGGAAGGGGTTCTTGTGGACCAGGTCTTCGGGGCCGGCACCGCCCTTGCCTTCTTGCCCGATGAGAAACATCGCCGCGATCGCCTGCACCAGCGCCGCCAGGAGAAGCGGCACGGCGAGCGCCAGTGACAGCGGCAGGTTGACTGCACCCGCCAGCACGAGAACGCGCAACAGCATCACCGCGCCGGACCCGAGGATCGCGCCCGTGAGGAGACGCACCCGCTCCGGATTTTCCCGCGCCAGCCGGGCGAGCGTGAGGGTCACCACGGTGGAGGAGACGAGCCCGCCCGCCGCCGCCGAGACCACGACCCCGCGCGACGGCCCCAGAAGCTTCACCGCGACATAGCCGAGGAACGACACGGCGGCGATCAGGATGGTGATGAGCCAGAGCTCATGCAGGTTGAGCGCACCCCAGGGGTCCAGCGCATGGTTGGGCAGCAGCGGGAGCGCGATGAAGGTCATGGCGGCGAGCAGCAGGCCCGAGCGGAGCTCCGTCCAGGTGATGCGCGCCAGAAAGCCATGGAGTTGGCGCTTGTAGGCGAGAAGGCTCACGGTCGCGACACCAGCACCCGCGGCTATCGCCATCTCGCCCAGCACGGCCACCGCGCCCAGCATGAAGGTGAGCAGCGCGGCGATCAGTGTGGTGGCGCTGAAGTCGCCCTCGCGCTCACCCTCGCGCCACATGAAGGCGGCAAGGACCGCCCCCGTCAGCAGGAAGCCAGCCGAGAGCAGGATACGGTCTCCCCCCAATGACAGCATGCCGAAGATGCCGCCGAGAAGACCGATCAGCGAAAAGGTGCGAAGCCCCGCGGTGCGATGCCCCTCGCCCTCCTCGCGCTCCTTCCAGCCGCGCTCGAGGCCGATGACGAAGCCGAGCGCCAGGGCCAGTCCGAGACGTGTTGCAAGGTCCAAGATGCCCATCGCATTGAGGCCTACGGCGCCGCGCCGAGGCTTTCCTTCACCCGTTCCTGGAAATAATGAACGCCCTGCTCATGGCGCGGCGACAGCGGGCCAGCACTGTAGTTGCCCGCCTCGTAATTGCGGTGGGTGCTAACACAGATCTCATAGTCCTCGCGCACCACGGCGAGGTTGCGCGCGATGGTGTCGCTGCGCATGTCATCCAGCGCCGGGGAAAGATCGGCGAAATAGAAGTGGTAGAGCTGCTCGGTGCGCTTCGTGCCGATGGGGTTGATGCGCGAGGTGTTCATGCCGCCCTCGAACAGCGAGAGCGTCCAGTTGGGCCACATCCACAGCCACTTGCCGCGGTAGAAGAGGCCCTCGCGCGGGGGCGCGGTCATGCGGATGAAGCCCTTGTGCGCGGTGGTCTTGAACTCCTCGAAGTTGATGGCGGCGAAGAACTTCGGATGAATGCCGGGGATGTGGTAACCCTCGACGAAATTGTCGGTGTAGATCTTCCAGTTGGCGTCGAAGTTCACGGTTTCGGAGCGCACGGACTGATAGGTTTCGATCGGCTCGTCCGCCAGTTCCGCCACGAGTTCGCCGAGCTGCGAGAGCAGGTCTTCCTGCGGGTCGATCGCCACAAAGAGCAGCCCGCGCCATTGCGCCACCCGGATGGGTTCGAGCGGCCAATCCTCCGGCTTGAAGTCCGGTTCCGTGCCGAACCACGGCGCGTTCAGGAGGCGGCCATCATCGGCGAAGACCCATTGGTGATAGGGGCAGCGGATGGTGGCGCAGCGGCCCGTGCCCTCCTCCAGCAACTGCGCGCCGCGGTGGCGGCACACATTGCGGAAGGCGCGCAATTCACCGTCACGGCCACGGATGGCGAAGACCTTGATGCCCGCAATGTCCGCGGCAACATACTGGCCGCGCTCGGCCACCTGTGCGGCAGGCCCCAGCATCTGCCATGTCCTGGCGAAGATTTCGCTCCGCTCACGCGGCAGGACGGCGGGATCGACATAAAAGCGCGGGTCGAGATTAAGCATGTGGGACACTCCTCCTTGCGGAACAGTGCCCCAGCCATGGCGGCTATTCAATATCCTCGATCACCTGGTCGCCGCCGCCCTTGACCTTGTGGGCGAGGGACGCCTGGATGAAGTCTTCAACGCCGCCGTCGAGCACGTCGCCTGGTGAGGTGGAGGTGTGGCCGGTGCGCAGGTCCTTCACCAGCTGGTAGGGCTGCAGCACGTAGGAGCGGATCTGGTGGCCCCAGCCGATGTCGGTCTTCTTGGCGTTGGCTGCGTCGATCTTTTCCTGCTGCTTCTGCAGCTCCATCTCGTAGAGGCGGGCCTTCAGCATCTTGAGCGCGGTGGCGCGGTTCTTGTGCTGTGAGCGCTCAGCCTGGCAGGCGACGATGATGCCGGTGGGCATGTGCGTGATGCGCACCGCCGAGTCTGTGGTGTTGACGTGCTGGCCGCCAGCGCCGCTGGCGCGGTAGGTATCGACCTTCAGGTCGGACTCGACCACCACGATGTCAATGTTGTCGTCCACCACCGGATAGACCCAGACGGAGGCGAAGGAGGTGTGGCGCCGCGCGTTCGAATCATAGGGCGAGATGCGCACGAGACGGTGCACGCCCGATTCGGTCTTGAGCTTGCCGTAGGCGTTGTGGCCCTTGATCTGCAGCGTGCAGGACTTGATGCCCGCCTCTTCGCCGGGATGCTCGTCCAGCACCTCGGCCTTGTAGCCGTATTTGTTGGCATAGCGCATGTACATGCGCATCAGCATCGAGGCCCAGTCCTGGCTCTCGGTGCCGCCGGCGCCGGCGTTGATCTGGAGATAGGCGTCATTCGAATCCGCCTCGCCCGACAGCAGCGTCTCGATCTCGGTCTCGGCCACCTTGGGCTTGAGCGACAGAAGCGACTTCTCGGCTTCCGTGACGATTGCCTGGTCGCCTTCCATCTCGCCCATCTCGATCAGCTCGGTGTTGTCGGCGATCGAGCGTTCGAGGTCCTGGATCATCTTGATCCGGCTGTCGAGATCCTGCCGCTTGCGCATGATCTCCTGCGCCTTCTGCGGATCGTTCCAGATCGACGGGTCTTCGGATTTGGCGTTCAGTTCGGCGAGACGGCGGAGGGCATTGTCCCAGTCAAAGATGCCTCCTCAGCAGTCCGATGGACTGCTTCATGTCGTCGACGAGCGACGAGATTTCAGCGCGCATGATACCTGCTCAATTTGAAAGTATGTCGAAGGCGCTCAATAGAGGCCGCCGCCCTGCCCCGTCAACCCGGGATCGGCGGGGGCTGCGGGGGCTGCGGGTTCCACAGGCTGCCCATCCTGCGAAGGCGGAACCAGCACGACGCCGCCGTCCGGGTTCTGTGCTTCGGCCGTGACCGTCTTCTCGCCGATGATCTTGGTCGAATCGGGTGGCTCGTCGCCCGGCTTGAAGGCCTCCAGGATGACACCCTCCTGACCGAAGATGGCGCGCGTGCCGGAGGTGGCGTCGATCGGTATCAGCTCGATGGCGCGCGGCACGCGGAAGGGCGTTGCCGGCTTGTCGCGCAGCGCCATGCGCATGAAGTCCGCCACGATCGGGGAGGCAAGTTCGCCGCCCGTGCGGCCGCGGCCCATCGGTTGCGGATTGTCGTAGCCGATATAGGTGCCGACCACGAGGTCGGGGGTGTAACCAATGAACCACGCGTCGCGCTCGTCGTTCGACGTGCCGGTCTTGCCGGCCACAGGCTTGCCGACGAGCCTCATGCGCTTGCCGGTGCCACGCTCGACCACGCCCTCCATCATCGAGGTGATCTGGTAGGCGGTGTAAGGGCTCATCACCTGCTCGCGCACATCGAGCAGTTCGGGCTCGGGCAGGCTGGGGTTCCAGGCTTCCGGCGAACAACCGGCGCAGTCACGCTTGTCGTGGCGGAAAATGGTGCGGCCATAACGGTCCTGGATGCGGTCGATCAGCGTGGCCTGGACTGCCTTGCCGCCATTGTCGATGATGGCGTAAGCAGTGACCATCCTGAGCAGCGTCGTCTCGCCCGCGCCCAGCGCCATCGCCAGCTGGCGCGGCAGTCTGTCGTAGACTCCGAGCCTCGTCGCGAGGTCGATGATCTTGGTCATGCCGAGCTCGTCGGCGAGCCGCACCGTCATGACGTTTCGCGACTGCTCGATGCCGCGGCGCAGCGTCGAGGGTCCATAGAACTTGTTCTGGTAGTTCTTGGGCCGCCACATCGAGCCGTCCGCCATCTTGAACTCCACCGGCGCGTCGAGCACCACGGAGGCTGGCGAATAGCCGTTGTCGAGCGCCGCCGCATAGACGATCGGCTTGAAGGACGATCCCGGCTGGCGCTGCGCCTGGACGGCGCGGTTGAACTGGCTGCGTCCATAGGAAAAGCCGCCGACCATGGCCAGCACGCGGCCCGTATGCGGGTCCATGGCCACCAGCGCCCCGTCGACGTCCGGCATCTGCATCAGGTGGAAATCGCCGGCGTCCTTGGAGGGCGCGGCATAGACGATGTCACCCGGGTTGAGCACGGCGGAGACCTGCGTCACCTCCGGGCCGAGCTTCGAGCCGTCGACATAGGCGCGTGCCCATTTAACGTGCTCGAGGGTCATCCTTCCGGTCTCCCGCTCGGGCGAGAGCTTGCCGTCGGGCATGGTCCTCGGCTGCAGCCCGATGCGGGCTTCCGCGTCATTGACGTCAAGAACGATGGCAAGCCGCCACGGGGCCACGTCAGCCGGCACCTTGCGGTCCTTCAGCAAATCGCCCCAGTCGGCTTCAGCGCCGAGTTCACGCTTCGCAACAGGCCCGCGGTAGCCACGCTTGCGGTCAAGCCCAAGCAGGCCCCTGGCCAGCGCCTGGCGGGCATAGAGCTGCAACTTGGGATCGAGCGTGGTGCGCACCGAGAGCCCGCCCTTCTCCAGCTTGTCCTTTCCGTAGATGTCGATGAGCTCGCGGCGCACCTCCTCCGCGAAGCTTTCCGCCGCGAAGAGCTGGGCGCCGAAGGGCCGCGGGTTGACCTCGAGGGGCTTCTCCTGGGCCTGCTTCATCTCCTCTTCGGTGATGTAGCCGTTCTCGAACATCTGGAGCAGAACCCAGTTGCGCCGCTCCGTGGCGCGCTTCTTCTGGCGGAAGGGGTGGTAGTTGTTGGGGCCCTTCGGCAGCGCCGCGAGATAGGCAAGCTCCTCCAGCGAAAGCTCGTCCAGCGACTTGCCGAAATAGTTGAGGGAGGCGGCGGCGACGCCATAGGAATTGAGGCCCAGGAAGATCTCGTTCAGGTAGAGCTCAAGGATACGGTCCTTGGAGAAGGTATGCTCGATGCGCTGGACGAGCAGCGCTTCCTTGAGCTTGCGATCGAGCGAGCGCTCATTGGTGAGCAGGAAGTTCTTGGCCACCTGCTGGGTGATGGTGGACGCGCCGACGATCTGACCCTTGCCGGTGAACTTCACCTGCGCATAGCGGTAGGCGGCGGCCGCGATGCCCTGCCAGTCGAGCCCCGAATGGGTGAAGAAGGTCTTGTCCTCGGCCGAGATGAAGGCCTCGATCAGGCGCCTGGGCATCTGGTTCACCGGAACGAAGAGCCGGCGTTCCTGGGCGTATTCGGCAAGCAGAGAGCCGTCCGCGGCATGGATGCGGGTCATGACGGGCGGCTCGTAGTTGGCGAGCTGCTTGTAGTCCGGAAGATCCTTCGAGGCGTGCCAGATCACATAGCCGGCCGCCATCGCTCCAGCGAGGAACACAAGGAAGCCAACCGTGAAGAGCCAGCCGAGAAAACGAAGCATTCCGAGTGCGCCACCTGCTAAAGAGCCGTTCCGCCCGATATCACAACCGGGGGAACCTTTAATAATGAATTCGCTAGTGGCGGATTGTGGCCTCGAGGTGGCAGAGCCTGCCGGCGGTCAGGGACTGTTCGCGGCGAGCTGGCGCGAGAAGAACTTCTCGATGGCGCGCGCCATGGCCTTGGCCACCCGCTCCCGCCAGGCGGGGTCATTCAGCTGCTTTTCATCCTGGCGGCTCGACAGGTAGCCCAGTTCGACCAGCACCGAGGGCACGTCCGGCGCCTTCAGCACCACAAAACCCGCGGAGCGCATGGGCTTTCCCGTAAAGGGTGTAACAGGCTTCATCTCTGCAACCGCCTTTTTGGCGAAAACGAGGGCGTGGGTCTTCGATTCACGCTGCAAGAGGTCGATCAGAATGTCGGTGACCGCCTCGCTTTCGGCCTCGAGGTGGACGCCGGCGATGATGTCAGCGCGGTTTTCCTTGTGGGCGAGCGCCTCGGCCTCGGCATCCGACGCCGTCTCGGACAGGGTATAGATGGTAGCACCCCGCGCCTCCGGCCCGCGCACCGTGTCGGCATGGATGGCGATGAACAAATCAGCCTGGTGTTCCCGCGCAACGCGAACCCGGTCCCGCAGCGAGAGGAAGCTGTCGTCCGAGCGGGTCATGACGACATCGACCTTGCCGGAGGCCTCGAGCATCCGCTTGAGCTCCAGCCCATAGGCCAGCACCACGTCCTTCTCACGCGTCTTGTGGAAGCCGATGGCGCCCGGGTCGATGCCGCCATGGCCAGGATCGATCACGACGAGACGCCGGCCCTCGGGGCGCGTTCGGACAGGTTCTTCCTCGGGAAGGGCGCTGGCCTCGCGGCCAGGGCGCGGCTTCGGCTTCGGGATGATCACGCCGGCCGCCCCGCCGGTCGCGGCGAGCGCCAGGGCCTCGTCGGCCTTCAGTCGCCGGGCGAACGCCTTTTCATCCGTCCTGACGAGATCGACGACGATCCGGGCTGGCTGCCCGGCGGCCGGCTCCAGCAGAAAGGATTTTTCGATGAGAACCGGCCCGCGGGTGTCCAGCACGATGCGGGAGCGGCCCTCGGCCACTGGCCCGTAGCGGAACTCGCTGACGAGCCCCAGCGTGCTGCGGCCCGCCTCGGGCGCAAGTGCGAAGGCGACCGCCGGAAGGTCGATCATCACCCGGTATGGGTCAGCAAGCACATAGGCGGTGAAGCCCACGGGAGCTGAGAGGTCGGCCACGAAACGGGTGCGGTTCTCATCACCCGCCACCCTGGCGGCGATGGCAGAGGGTGCGCCGGAGGTCTCCGCCGCTTTGGCCGGTGCACCCGGCAGAACGAGCAGAATCAGCGCGGCCATGACTGCCGAAGCCAGCAGGCGGACTGCGGCTGGTGTCACGGGCAAGGCTTTACTGATGCGCATGGGTCGGGGCGGGCTCTGCATGTCGGGGGCTTTGCGGCAAAGGCTAGGCCCTACAGGGTTAATCAATGGTTTCCACGAAGGCTTCAGGCAGGTTTCGGGAGACCGGACGACGGGAAAGCTTGCATTCCCGGACCCCTCCGCCTAAAAGGCAGGCGTCTCCCGAGAGTCAGGGCCGCGAATCCGCGGCGGATATGACAGGGCGTCAGATTTCGCGGAGAGCGAGGGTCCGGTGGCACCATGTGCCAGCCTCGCTTCACGCGGCTAGAGCGCGGTCCCACGGGGGGACCGGCCGCTCGTCAAACCGTTCCGCCAAGGCGGAACATGAAGGACAATCCTGGGCATGTCCCACGCCACGACGAGAGCGCTGCAGGAGGTCCGGCCAATGCCGGGTCCGGCAGCTGGTTTTTCTCCGTCGCTTTGGCCATCCGGCATGCCCCATTCGCGCTGCAGCACCCCCAAATCCCTGAGGCCTCTCCGGTCCGGAGCGGAGAACCTGTCGGCTTTGCCGTGCTGGCGCAGAGGAATTTACCCATGGGCAGCAAAATGCTCATCGATGCAAGCCACCCCGAGGAGACCCGCGTGGTCGTCCTCAAGGGAAACCGCATCGAGGAATTCGACTTCGAAAGCGCTTCCCGCCGCCAGCTGAAGGGCAACATCTACCTCGCCAAGGTGACGCGCGTAGAGCCGTCGCTCCAGGCTGCCTTCATCGAGTATGGTGGCAACCGGCACGGCTTCCTGGCCTTCTCCGAAATCCACCCTGACTACTACCAGATCCCGCTTGCCGACCGCCTGGCATTGCTCCAGGCCGAGGAAGAGGAACACGCCCGCGAGAACGAGGAGGACGACGAGGAGGCCGGCAACGGTCAGCGCGGCCAGCGCCGCGGCCGTGACCGCGACCGCCGCCGCCGCAGCGAACCCGAAGACACGGGCGGGGAAGTCACAACCGTCGCCGAAGACCATGATGGCGACACCCACGCCGAAGAGCACGAGAGCGAAGCCAGCTACGCCTACTCGGCTGATGAGTCTGAGGAGTCTGAGGACCAGACCAACGGGCCAGAGGACGAGGGCGATGCGTCAGGGGGCGATGAGTCCGAGGACGAGGGCACGCCACGGGCTGAGCCGATGGCCATCACCCACGATGACCCCTCCATTTCAGAGCCGGTCGAGCCTGACGCGGCGGGCACGGAGCCTGAAGCAGGCGAGCGCGAGGCGCAGCTCGAGGCGGAAGCGATCGCCCCTGCCCCGTCGACCGAGCACGGCATGCCGGGTGAACTCGGCAATGGCATCGAGGAAGTGAACGAGGATCCGGAGGCAGCCCGCGTCGAATCGATCGGTGCGGAAGACGCGCTGGAAGAAGTTCCCCAGCGCCGCCGCAAGGTGCAGCGCAAGCAGTACAAGATCCAGGAAGTGATCAAGCGCCGCCAGGTGATCCTGGTGCAGGTCGTGAAGGAAGAGCGCGGCAACAAGGGTGCGGCGCTGACCACCTATCTCTCGCTTGCCGGACGCTATTGCGTGCTGATGCCCAACACCGCGAGGGGCGGCGGCATTTCCCGCAAGATCACCGACTCAGGTGACCGCCGCCGCCTCAAGGAAGTGGCGAAGGAAATCGAGGTGCCGCAGGGCATGGGGCTCATCGTGCGCACCGCCGGCGCCCAGCGCACCAAGACCGAGATCAAGCGCGACTATGATTATCTTCTCCGCCTCTGGGAATCGGTGCGTGACCTGACGCTGAAGAGCCAGGCCCCCGCCCTCGTCTATGAAGAGGGAAGCCTGGTGAAGCGCGCCATCCGCGACCTTTATACCAAGGACGTGGACGAGGTGATCGTCGAGGGTGATGACGCATACCGTGAAGTGAAAGACTTCATGAAGATGCTGATGCCCAGCCACGCCAAGAACGTGAAGCCCTACAAGGACACGCGCCCGCTGTTCTCGCGCTATCAGGCGGAAAGCCAGCTGGACGGGCTCTATTCCCCGACCGTGACGCTGCCGTCAGGCGGCTACATGGTGATCAACCAGACGGAAGCCCTCGTCTCTGTCGACATCAACTCCGGCAAGTCGACGCGCGAGCACAACATCGAAGACACGGCGCTGAGGACGAACCTCGAGGCCGCCGACGAGATCGCCCGCCAGCTGCGCCTCCGCGATCTGGCAGGCCTCGTGGTCATCGACTTCATCGACATGGAGGAGAAGCGCAACAACCGCAACGTCGAGCGCCGCCTCAAGGAAGCCCTGAAGAACGACCGCGCGCGCATTCAGGTCGGGCACATCAGCCATTTCGGCCTTCTCGAAATGTCGCGCCAGCGCCTGCGCCCGGGCCTTCTCGAAGGCTCGTCGCGCACCTGCCCGCATTGCGAAGGCCGCGGCATCGTGCGCTCGGTTTCATCCTGCGGACTGTCCGTGCTGCGGGCGATCGAGGAGTATCTCATTGCGCGCAAGCCCGAGAACCTCACCGTCAAGTGCACGCGCGAGATCGCCTTCTACATCCTGAATGAGAAGCGCGATAACCTGCTCTCGATCGAGACGACCTATGGCATCTCGGTGTTCATCGTGCCCAGCGACGAGCTGAAGGGATCGCAAGCCCTGATCGAGCGGGCGCCAGAGCGCAACACGCCGCCGCGCAAGGTGATTGCTGCCCCGGTCCGCATCGACTCCGCCTTTGAGGAAGACGAAGAGACGGAAGAAGAAGCCGAGACCGAAGAGCTACAGGACAATGACGCCGAGGAGCAGGACGACGAGTCTTCCGACGCCTCCGGCGGGGAGCGCCAGCAGCAGGGCAATGGCGACAGGCCGGAAGGCGGCAAGCGCCGCCGCCGCCGCCGTGGCCGCCGCGGCGGGCGCAACCGCGAGGATCAGCAGCCCGGGCAGCAGGACATGGCGGAAGACGGCACGCCGTCTTTCGCCATGGCAGGCGAGATGGACGAAGGCGGGGACGCAGACGACGCGGACCAGCCCGCCATGCCGGCCGGCAACACAGTGACCGCCGCCGGGGACGATGCAGCCGGCGCCACGACCGAGGATGGCGGCGAGCGCGGCCGCTCCGGCCGCCCCCGCCGGGACCGTTGGGGCCGTGGCCGTGGCGAAGACCGTGGCCGCCGTCCAGCCCGTGGCGGCGCGGACGAGATGCCCGTGCACGAGGAAGCAGCGGAGACCGCTGCCGCCCCGCCCGCGACCCCCGCACCCACACCGCCTGCCCCTGCCCCGATCCCGGCGCCGGTGGCAGAGGCTGCACCTCAGCCCGAACCGGAACCGGCCCGCCGCTGGCAGCCGCCAGCCCCCACGATCGCCCCCGCCCTTGCCGAACGCAAGACCGGCTGGTGGAGCAAGAAGACCTGACGGCCGCAGGCCGCAAAGCCGCCAAAAACAAAGAGCCCGGCGCAAAGCCGGGCTCTTTTTCGTTCAGTGGCGTGTGCCGTCAGAAGGACTAATGTCTTGATCGATAAATATGTATGATCATGCCCTGATTTGATTTGGGGGCATGAGATGGGCAAGCCTGCTGTTAGGATTGTTTTGGAGCCGTCGCAGCGGACGGAACTGGAGCGGTTGGTTCGGGCG